>NZ_JBIYDW010000004.1:0-286151 GCF_044909235.1 Dermacoccus sp. GAS27A
CCGGTCACATTCCGAACCCGGAAGCTAAGCCCTTCAGCGCCGATGGTACTGCACTCGGTAGGGTGTGGGAGAGTAGGACACCGCCGGACTTCTTCAACAGAAGGGTCCTTGATCTGATGAACGTCGTGTTCCTTGAAGCCCCCGATGGGTGGCTCGGAACCTGAACAGTTCTTGGGTCAAGGGCCCTTCTTTCATGTATGCCCTGGCTGCGCAGTCGTGGTCGACGCCATCGCTCGGTCGTAGCAATGGGTGCCGGCTCGCCCGAGGCGCCGCCCTCGTGCCACGATGTCTATTGCCCGTCCTGAGAAGAGGAAGACATGCCTGACGAGAACACCGAGAACACGCCAGAGCGTCGCGAACGCAGTTCGCGCTGGTCGCAGGGAGGTCGCGAGGCGGCCTCCGGCGAGCGTCGCCCGGCTCGTGACGACAGGGGTTCCCGTGAGCAGCGGGGTCGGTTCGAGCGCGACGATCGTCGCTCGTCAGATGGCGACGAGCGAAGCAGCTATGGACTGGGCAGCGACCGTCGTGACGACCGTAGAGGTGTCCGCCGCGATGAGCGTGGCTACGGTGGCCCGCGTCGGGACGACGAGCGGGGTCGTGACGATCGCCGTTCCTTCGGTCGTGACGATCGTGGGGGTTTCCGTCGGGACGACCGTGGCCGGGACGACCGCAGCTATGGCAGACCGCGGCGGGACGACGAGCGGGCTCGTGAGGATCGTGGGGGTTTCCGTCGGGACGACCGTGGCCGGGACGACCGCCGCTCGTCCGGGCGTGATGAGCGTGGCGGTTACGGACGCGGTTCGGATCGTCGTGACGAGCGGGGTGGCGGTTTCCGTCGGGATGACCGCAGCGACAACCGTGGCGGGTCCACCGGCCGGGGGGACCGCGGTGCCGGCTGGTCGGACGAGCAGTCGTCGATTCGTGGCCCGCGCAGCTGGGACGCGAAGGCCGTGGGGGACGAGCGTCCCCGTCGGAAGCCGGAGCCGGTGCTGCCGGAGGACATCACGGGCTATGAGCTCGACAAGGCGGTGCGTCAGCAGCTGCGAACCCTGAGCAAGGAGAACGCCGAGGGCGTCGCCAAGCACCTCGTCGCTGCCGCCGAACTGCTGGACGAGAACCCGGAGAAGGCGCTCGACCACGCGCAGCACGCCGTGAGCCGGGCCGGCCGGGTTCCGGCAGCGCGCGAGGCGCTCGGTCTGATGCTCTACCGAACGGGCGAGTTCGCCGAGGCGCTGCGTGAGTTCCGGACCGCGCGCCGGCTGTCCGGCTCCGACCACCTGCTGCCGTACATGGTCGACTGCGAGCGTGGCCTGGGGCGCTACGAGCGGGCCCTCGAGCTGGCGAACTCTCCGGAAGCGCAACGCCTCTCTGAGGCCGACAACATCGAGTTGGCCATCGTCGTCTCCGGCGTGCGCCGCGACATGGGACAATCGCGGGCTGCCGTCGTCGGACTGCGCATTCCCGCCCTGCAGAAGGCGACGACGCAGCCCTGGGCCGCTCGTCTGTTCTATGCGTATGCTGACGCGCTGCTCGACCTGGGTGAGCAAGCGGAAGCGCGGGCGTGGTTCGTCAAGGCCGACGCGGCCGACCGTGATGGCGAGACGGACGCCGCCGACCGCATCGACCAGATCGACGGCTTCGAGCTGACCGACCTCGCGCCGGAGGACGAGCAGGACGTCGACCCGCGTCTCGCCGAGCTCGACCTGAGCGCGTTCGGCGCCGTACCGCCGAACGAACCGTCAGCGTCGGTCGGGGAACAGGACCCCCGTGACTGAAGGCCCGCTCGGCCGGTACGACGGCATCGTCTGCGACCTCGACGGCGTCGTCTACGCAGGGCCCGGCGCCATCCCGCATGCCATCGCGAGCCTCCAGAGCGCGCGCGAACATGGGACGCGCGTCGTCTACGCGACGAACAACGCCTCGCGTCCCCCGTCGGCAGTCGCGGCGCATCTGCGTGAGCTCGGGCTGCGTCTGGACGACGAGGACGTCGTCAACTCGTCGATGGCGGCAGCGCACGTGCTGCGCGAGAGTGGCGCGCAGGTGCGTGTCGTCCTGCCGATCGGCGGGGAGGGCGTCGCCCGAGCGCTGAGGGGGGCCGGTTTCGTCTGCGTCGGCGACGACGATGCAGGTGCAGGGACCGGCGACATCGATGCCGTCGTCCAGGGCTACGGGCCGGATGTCCGTGCGACGGACCTCGCGGCCGCAGCGCACGCCGTCAACGGTGGTGCGCGCTGGGTCGCGACGAACACTGACCTGACCTTGCCGACCGAGAAAGGGATCGCACCCGGCAACGGCTCGCTCGTCCAGGCCGTCCGCAATGCGGTGGCGGTCGATCCCGAAGTGGCCGGCAAGCCCATGCCCGTCATGTACGACATGGCGAGTGAGCGCATCGGCGCGGCCGACGCGTCGCGCGTCCTTGCTGTCGGCGACCGGCTCGAGACGGATATCGAAGGCGCGACCCGCGGCGGGTACGACAGCGTGCTCGTGCTCACCGGTGTTCACGGCCTCGCGGACGCAGCCGCGGCACCGAAGGAGCGTCGCCCGACGTACGTGCTCGCGGATCTGCGCGGGTTGACGCAGCCGTACGAGGTCGAGACTGCCGGGGAATGCGGCCCGGGTGCGAGCGTCGCGCGCGTGCGCGGTTTGCTGACGTCCCTGTGGGAGCGCGTCGATGCGGGAGACCTCTCCGCCGAGGACGCGGCGCGCGAGATGCGTCAGGCGTGCGGGTCATGAACGTCGGGGTGCCAGGCCCGGTTGAGCTCGCCCAGCGGGCCGAGGGCCGTCGTGTGATCGCCGGGGACGGCCCGGTCGGTGACACAGAGCTGGACGATGCCGTGAGCCGCCTGCGCGAGAGCGTCGATGCGATGGCCGGTGAGTCGACGGGCGGCAATGGGTCGGTCGGCAGAGTGTCGAATGACAGCGGGTCCGAAAGCTGTGGGCCCGACGTCGACGCCGCCGACGTCATCGCTCGTGCACACGACGTCCATGAGAGCTTGCAGCGACGCCTCGAACAGGCCCAGGCATGAGTGGTGTGCGACTCGACGCCGCCCTCGTGGCGCGCGGCCTCGTGCGTTCTCGCGCCCAGGCGAAGGAGCTGCTCGACGCGGGGAGGGTGCTTGTCGACGGCAAGGTCGAGGCGAAGGCGTCGACCAAGGTGAGCGACACGCAGAACGTCGAGATCGAGGGCGACCTCGACCACTACGTGGGCCGTGCCGCACACAAGCTCCTCGCCGCGTGCGAGGCCTTTCCGGGTGTCGCGACCCGCGTCGCCGGAGCGCACGCCATCGACGTCGGCGCCTCGACCGGTGGGTTCACGCAGGTGCTGCTCGAACGGGGGGCGGCTCACGTCGTCGCTCTCGACGTCGGGCACGGCCAGCTCGCCGAACCGGTCAAGAGCGACCCGCGCGTCACCGATCTCGAGGGCGTCAACGTCCGCGACGTCGTGAGCGCGACGCAGCTCGACGGCTCACCGTTCGCACTCGTCGTCAGCGATCTGTCGTTCATCTCGCTGACGCTGGCGCTGCCCCACATGTCCTTTCTGCTCGCCGACGACGGTGATCTCATCGCGCTCATCAAGCCGCAGTTCGAGGTCGGACGCGAGAGACTGGGCAGGACGGGCGTCGTGACGTCAGTCGAGCAGCGTCGCGAGAGCATCGAGAAGGTGCTCGCGTGCGCGTCCGAACTCGGCCTCGCCGTGCACGGTCTCGCGTGGAGCCCGATGGTGGGCAGCCACGGCAACCACGAATACCTCGTCTGGTTGCGTCGCGCCGCGGTCGGTGGCGCACTCGACGACGCCTCCGCCAACCAGCGAATCCGCGACCTCACGCGAAGGAGCGAGTGATGAACCGCCGCGTCCTGCTCATCGGCCACCCGCGCCGGCCCGAGGCCTACGAGGTCGCCGAGCGACTCGTCGAAGGGCTGACGGCCGCCGGGATCGAGGTCGCGGGCATCGCCGACGAGCTGGCGGCCTTCGGGATCGCGCAGCGGCCGGGCGTCGTCACCGTCGCGCCGGAGGAAGCTGGGGTGGCGTGCGAGCTCGCCGTCGTCCTGGGCGGTGACGGCACGATCCTGCGCGCCGCCGAACTGTCGCGCGACTGCGGGGTGCCGCTGCTCGGCATCAATCTCGGCCACGTCGGGTTTCTCGCGGAGGCGGAGAAGGAGGACGTCGAGCGGATCGTCGCCTGCGTGCGTGAGCGCTCGTGGATCGTCGAGACCCGCGCGACGCTCGAGGTCGTCGCGACCGACGGGCGTGGTGAGGTGGAACTGCACCGCGGGTGGGCGCTCAACGAGGCGAGCATCGAGAAAGCCGCACGAGAGCGCATGCTCGAACTGACCGTCGAGATCGACGGCCGTCCCCTCGCGTCCTGGGGCGCTGACGGCGTCGTCATCGCGACCCCGACGGGGTCGACCGCCTATGCCTTCAGCGCGGGAGGACCGGTCGTGTGGCCGGACACCGAGGCCATTCTCCTCGTGCCGATCTCGGCGCACGCGCTGTTCGCGCGCCCGCTCGTTCTGGGGCCGCGCGCGCAGCTCGCCGTCGAACTCGTGCCTGGTGCGCAAGGGCGCGCCGTGTTGTGGTGTGACGGGCGACGCCCGTTCGACCTGCCCGACGGAGCCCGGGTCGAGGTGCACGCGAGCGACAAGCCCGTGACGCTGGCACGTTTGAGCACGGCGCCTTTTACCGATCGTCTCGTGCGCAAGTTCGACCTGTCGGTCGAGGGCTGGCGCGGCACGCGACGCGCGCACTGAAAAGTTCATCTGTTCGTAAGCGTGTTCGAATCACCATTCGTCGCGTCGTGCCCCTAGGGTGGGAAGCGTGCTGAGGGAAATCCGGATTCGCAACATGGGTGTCATCGCCGACGCGACGCTCGAACTCAGCCCGGGGCTCAACGTGGTCACGGGCGAGACGGGCGCGGGCAAGACGATGGTCGTCAGCGGTCTCGGGCTGCTGCTCGGTGAGCGTGCTGACGCCGATCGGGTGCGCACGGGGGAGAAGTCGGCGCTGGTCGAGGGGTTCCTCGACGTGCCGGGCGAGCACGTGAGCGCGGCCGCGCTGGCCGATGAGTTCGACGTGGAGGCGGGCGACGAGGTGATCCTCAGCCGCTCGGTAGCCGCGACGGGGCGTTCGCGTGCGCAGGTGGCCGGGCGCAGTGTCCCCGCAGGCGTGCTGGCGCGCATCGGGCATGAGCTGGTCGCGGTGCACGGGCAGGCCGACCAATGGCGGCTCAAGCAGCCCGAGGAGCACCGTCAGATCCTCGACGCGTTCGCAGGCCCCGAACTCTCGGAGGTGGCGCAGCGCTACCGCGACGGGTATGTGAGGCTGAAGGCGCTGCGGGCCGAGCGGCGCGAGTTGACGCTCAAGGCGCAGGAGCGCGCGCAGCGGCTCACGATGCTCGAGGCCGGGATCGCGCGCATCGACGAGATCGAGCCGATCGAGGGTGAGGACGTCGAACTCGCGGCGGAGAGTGAGCGGCTCACGCATGCCGAGGATCTCCTGGCCGCCTCGCGTGGTGCGGGTGCGGCCCTGGCCGGCGACGAGTTGTCGCCCGACGAGCCGAATGCGCTGGCGCTCATGGCTGCTGCGCGCAGTGGGCTCGAGTCGGGTGTGACGCTGGACGCCGACCTCGCACCGTTCATCGAGCGGTTGCGGGAGGTGCAGACGCTCACGGCCGACCTTGCCGCGGACGTGGCGCAGTACGCGGCCGCCATCGACATGGATCCGCAGCGATTGCAGGAGGTGCATCAGCGGCGCGCCGCCATCACCCAGCTGCTCAAGGCGTACGGGCCCGAACTCGACGACGTGCTCACGTGGCGTGAACAGGCCGGGCGTGAGGCGCAGGAGCTCGCCGGCTCGGACGATCGCATCGCCGCGATCGACGCCGAGGTCGCGGGGCTCACGCCGAAGGTCGGGGCTGATGCTCTCGCGCTGCACGATCTGCGTCGATCCGCGGCCGAGCGACTGGGTGAGGCTGTCACGCAGGAGCTGCATCACCTCGCGATGGGCTCGGCTCGCCTCGTCGTCGAGGTCTCGATCGCCGAAGCCGACAAGGGCCTCGAATTGCCCGACGGGCGCCTCGTCAAACCCTCGGAGCACGGCATCGACGACGTCACGATCCTGCTGTCGGCCAACCGCGGGATGGATCCGAAGCCGGTGACGAAGGCCGCCTCCGGTGGTGAGTTGTCGCGCGTCATGCTCGCCCTCGAGGTGGTGACCTCGACGGGCAGCGTGCCCACGTTCGTGTTCGACGAGGTGGACGCCGGCGTCGGGGGCGAGGCGGCGCACGACATCGGCGCGCGCCTGGCGCGGCTCGCGCAGAGCGCGCAGGTCATCGTCGTGACGCACCTGGCGCAGGTCGCGGCGTACGCCGACAACCACCTCGTCGTCCACAAATCGCATGACGGCGCCGTCACCGAGAGCGGCGTCGCCGCCGTCACGGGTGACGCGCGCGTCACCGAGATCGCGCGCATGCTGGGTGGCGACACGACAAGCGCGGTCGCGCGCGAGCACGCCGAATCCCTGCTGGCGGCGGCCGGCGCGTCACAGAAGTCGAGCGCATGAACGTTCTCTGGGTTCACATCCATCGTGCGGCAGCCCTGTCGCCCGAACACCTCTCGATGAAGTAGGCTGGCATTCCGTGGTGGATCAGACGACGAAGCATATTTTTGTCACCGGAGGCGTGGCCTCCTCCCTCGGAAAGGGCCTCTCGGCATCCAGTCTCGGCCGTTTGCTGCGTTCGCGCGGCCTGCGCGTCACGATGCAGAAGCTCGACCCCTACTTGAACGTCGACCCGGGAACGATGAACCCGTTCCAGCACGGTGAGGTGTTCGTCACCGAAGACGGCGCAGAGACCGACCTCGACATCGGTCACTACGAGCGATTCCTCGACGTCAACCTGCACGGGCGCGCCAACGTCACGACCGGCCAGGTGTACTCCGATGTCATCGCACGCGAGCGTCGCGGGGAATACCTCGGTGACACGGTGCAGGTCATCCCACACATCACGAACGAGATCGTCGAGCGCATGCGCGCCGAGGCGAACGGCGACGACGCACCCGACATCATCATCACCGAGATCGGTGGCACGGTCGGCGACATCGAGTCCTTGCCGTTCCTCGAGGCCGCACGCCAGGTGCGCCACAACGTGGGGCGCGACAACGTCTTCTTCCTCCACGTCTCGCTCGTGCCGTACATCGGCCCCAGCGGTGAGCTGAAGACGAAGCCGACGCAGCACTCCGTCGCTGCACTGCGTCAGGTCGGCATCCAGCCCGACGGGCTCATCCTGCGCGCCGATCGCGAGATCCCCGAGCCGATCAAGCGCAAGATCTCGCTCATGTGCGACGTCGACTCCGAGGCCGTCGCGGCCGCCGTCGACGCGCCGAGCATCTACGACATCCCGCGCGTGCTGCACTCCGAGGGGCTCGACGCGTACGTCATCCGCCGCCTTGGACTGCCGTTCCGTGACGTCGACTGGGCCCAGTGGGACAAGCTCCTCGACCACGTCCACCGTCCGGCGCACGAGGTCGAGATCGCCCTCGTCGGCAAGTACATCGACCTGCCCGACGCCTACCTTTCGATCACCGAGGCGATGCGCGCCGGCGGTTTCCATCACGACACGAAGGTGAAGATCCGCTGGGTCGCCTCCGACACCTGCACGAGCGACGCGGGCGCGAAGAAGGCGCTGTCGGGTGTCGACGCGGTGCTCGTGCCCGGCGGGTTCGGCGTGCGCGGCATCGAGGGCAAGCTCGGCGCGCTGAAGTGGGCCCGTGAGAACAAGGTGCCGACGCTCGGCATCTGCCTCGGCCTGCAGTGCATGGTCATCGAGTACGCGCGCAACGTCGCGGGCATCGCGGACG
Source organism: Dermacoccus sp. GAS27A (assembly GCF_044909235.1). Classification (NCBI taxonomy): domain Bacteria; kingdom Bacillati; phylum Actinomycetota; class Actinomycetes; order Micrococcales; family Dermacoccaceae; genus Dermacoccus; species Dermacoccus sp. GAS27A. The sequence goes on from NZ_JBIYDW010000004.1 coordinate 7,855, forward strand.
CGTCGAGCTCCGAGTTCGACCCCGAGACGTCACACCCCGTCATCGCGACGATGGAGGAGCAGAAGTCGTTCGTCGAGGGCGCCGGCGACCTCGGTGGCACGATGCGCCTCGGCGCCTACCCGGCGAAGCTGCTCGACGGCTCGGTCGTGTCGAACGCCTACGGCACGACGGAGGTGAGCGAGCGTCACCGTCACCGCTACGAGGTGAACAATGACTACCTCGGGCAGGTCACCGACGCTGGCCTCGTCGTCTCGGGTACGCACCCCGAGCTCGGGCTCGTCGAGTTCGTCGAACTGCCGAAGGACGTCCACCCGTACTACGTCTCGACGCAGGCTCATCCGGAGTTCAAGTCGCGACCGCACCGCGCGCACCCGCTGTTCGCGGGGCTCGTCCAGGCCGCGCTGGAGCGACCGAGCAAGTGACGACGTGCGGCTGCTGTTCGGGCCGCGTGTCATGAATCGAGGAGGGCGATGCCGGAGACGGCGCCGCCCTCCTCGGCGTTTCTTGGGACGTCGGCCTGCGACGTAGCGGCCGGGCGCGACCGGGTGCCAGTCCGGTGTGTCAGGATCGGTGGCATGACTTCCATGCACCCCACGATCACCCCCAGCGAACTCGTCGACGACTACACCCCCGCGCCCGTCGTGCGCAGCGACGTCGTCTACGAGGGATGGGTCTGGGACGTCGTCCAGGAGGAAGCCGATCTCGGCGATGCCGGGCGCGTCACCCGTGACTTCGTCCGCCATCCGGGCGCCGTCGCCGTCCTCGCGATGCGCGGCGAACCCGGCGCCGAGGAGGTGCTCGTCATTCGCCAGTACCGGCACCCCATCGGTGCGCAGGAGTGGGAGATCCCGGCGGGGCTGCTCGACGTCGACGGCGAGCCGCCGCACGAGGCGGCGCTGCGTGAGCTCTACGAAGAGGCCGACCTGCGCGCCGGGCGTCTCGACCTGCTCATCGACTACGCCTCGTCACCGGGCGGGCTCTCGGAGCAGCTTCGCGTCTTCCTCGCCCGCGACCTCACCGACGTGTCGGAAGATGACCGGTTCGAGCGCGAGGAGGAAGAACTCGACATGCCGACCGGCTGGGCTCGCCTCGACGACGTCGTCGACGCAGCGCTCGCCGGGCGCCTCCACAACCCGGCGCTGCTCATGTCATGCCTCGCGGCTCGCGCGGCGCGCGACGCGGGCTGGGCACCGTTGCGCGCCCCCGACACCCCGTGGTCGGTGCACCCCGCCTTTGCTCCGAAGCAGTAGCGGGTCAGCGGTAGCCGCCGCGGCGGCGCACCTCGGCGGCGATGCTCTCGCGTGACGCCCCGGTGGCCAGCATCGTCATGACGAGCAGTCGCACCTGCACGGCGCGCAGGTAGCCACCCATGACGACGCCGCGGCGCTGGAGGTCGACCTCCGCGCCGACCGCACCGTACGTCTCGACGAGCGCCGGGCCCGAGAAGGTCCGGCTCGTCATGATGACGGGAATGCGGGCCGCGATGTGTCCGACGCTCTCGGCCCACCACCCGGGCACGTGCCCGGCTCCGAGGCCGGCGATGACGAGCGCGTCGGCGCCCGCGCTCACGGCGTCGAGCGCCCGCGCGGACTGCCCGAGTGCCACCGTCAGGACGGGCACCTCGGCGTCGACGGCGTCAGGCCGGGGGAGGGCCGACAGTCGCGCGGGGCGGTGGAAGAGGTGGGTATGACCTTCGAGGACGCGCCCGATCGGGCCGCAGTCGGGGGAGACGAACGTCGTGAGCGACGACGTGTCGCCCTTCGTCACCGAGCGCGCCGCGTGGATCTCATCGGCGAACACGGCGACGACGCCCAGCTCACGCGCGGCGTCGCTCGCGGCGACGCGGATCGCGGCGAGCATGTTGGCGGCTCCGTCGGCCCCGGCCATCGTCGGGTTGCGCATCGCGCCCGTGACGGCGAACGCGCGCCCGTCGTCCCAGAGCAGGTCGAGCAGGTAGGAGCTCTCCTCGAGCGTATCGGTGCCCTGGACGAGGACGAACCCGTCGGCGTCGGAGGCACTCGCGCGCTGCAGCACCTCGAGCAAGTGCGCCGGGGTGAGCGAACCGCTCTGTTCGCGCGCGATCGTCTCGCCGGTGAGGTCGACGTCAGCTGCGTCGAGGCCGGGGACAGCGGCGATGAGGTCGTCGGCGCCGAGCGTGGGGCGCACTCCGGCGCCGTCATCGGAGGACATGGAGATGGTTCCGCCGAGGAAGTACATCGCGATCCGCTTCGTCATGGCGCACAGGTTATCGTCGTGCCAACGAACCGCCGCGCGCCGATCGCTGCGCGAGCCCGTCACCGAGGAGACCCATGCCTGCTGCGGCCGACCCAAGCGTGCGACCCGGCCCGGACGCCGAGTGTCCCTGCGCCTGGGTGCCCGGGCGCTCGTTGCGCGAATACTGCGGCCCGCTCGTCCTCGACGGCGTGCTCGCGCCGACGCCCGAAGCGCTCATGCGCTCGCGCTACACGGCGTTCGTGCTACGTGACGCCGACCACCTCTGGCGCACCTGGCATCCGCGCACGCGCCCGGCTCAGGTCGGCGACCTCGACGGCGTGACGTGGCTGGCCCTGCGGGTGCTCGACACGGGTGACGGCGGCATGAACGAGGCCGATACGCGCGGCACCGTCACCTTCGAGGCGTCCTACCTCGCCGACGACGGCCGTCGCGGGGTGCTGCGAGAGCACTCGCGCTTCGAACGCCGCGCCGGCCGCTGGTTCTACGTCGACGGGGACGAGCTCGACTGAGCCGCGAAAAACACGGGCGCGTCGCACACGCGGCATCACCTAGAATGAGCAGGTACGCCGTGGCGGCCTGACACCCCGCCCGAGCATCGCCCGTGACGGGCGTGTTCTGCGGCGGACCGCGCGTCCGGCGTCACCGACGAGAGGCCGAAGATCTTTCGGCGAAGGTGTGGTGGCACCGCGACCTGGCCCCCGCCCACACCTCCCGGGCTGCTCCCACGTGGGGCGCCCGGTCGAGCATCGTCCGATCGACGCGTCGCCGCATGGAACGAATCGAGAGGAACATCATGCTTCGAACCCATGAAGCCGGAACCCTTCGCGCAGCCGACGTCGGTGACACCGTCACCCTGACGGGTTGGGTGGCCAAGCGTCGCGACCACGGCGGTGTCGCCTTCGTCGACCTGCGTGACGCCTCGGGCGTCGTCCAGGTCGTCGCACGCGACGAGGTGCTGACGGGAGCCGCGCACGGTCTGCGCTCCGAGTACTGCATCAAGGTGACGGGTGAGGTCGCCGCGCGCGAGCCGAAGGACGTCAACCCGAACCTGCCGACGGGTGAGGTCGACGTCGTCGCGAACGAGATCGAGGTGCTCTCCGAGGCGGCGCCGCTGCCGTTCCAGATCGACGAGCGCATCACCGTCGGAGAGGAGGCGCGCCTCAAGTACCGCTACCTCGACCTGCGTCGCAAGGACCAGGGCGACGCGATCCGTCTGCGCTCGAAGGTGAGCCAGGCTGCGCGCGCCGTGCTCAACGAGCGCGACTTCGTCGAGATCGAGACGCCGACGCTGACGCGTTCGACGCCCGAGGGCGCTCGCGACTTCCTCGTCCCCGCTCGTCTCGCGCCGGGCAGCTGGTACGCGCTGCCGCAGAGCCCGCAGCTGTTCAAGCAGCTGCTCATGGTCGCCGGGATGGAACGCTACTACCAGATCGCGCGCTGCTACCGCGACGAGGACTTCCGCGCCGACCGTCAGCCCGAGTTCACGCAGCTCGACATCGAGATGAGCTTCGTCGAGCAGGACGACGTCATCGAGCTCGGTGAGCAGATCGCGAAGGCCGTGTGGGCGACGATCGGCGTCGACCTGCCGACGCCGTTCCCGCGCATGACGTACGCCGACGCGATGGCGAAGTACGGCTCGGACAAGCCCGACCTGCGCTTCGGCAACGAGCTCGTCGAGTGCACGGAGTTCTTCAAGGACACGACGTTCCGCGTGTTCCAGGCCGAATACGTCGGCGCCGTCGTCATGCCGGGTGGTGCGTCGCAGCCCCGTCGTCAGCTCGACGCGTGGCAGGAGTGGGCGAAGCAGCGCGGCGCGAAGGGCCTCGCGTACGTCCTCGTCCAGGAGGACGGCTCGCTCACCGGCCCGGTGGCCAAGAACCTCACCGAGACCGAGGTGGAGGGCATCGCCGGCCACGTCGGTGCGAAGCCCGGCGACTGCATCTTCTTCGCCGCGGGTGCGACGAAGGCGTCGCGCGCGCTGCTCGGCGCAGCGCGTCTCGAGATCGGCAAGCGCTGCGACCTCATCGACGAGAACGCGTGGAGCTTCCTGTGGGTCGTCGACGCGCCGCTGTTCGAGCCTGCCGCCGACGCTGTCGCCTCGGGGGACGTCGCCGTCGGCTCCGGTACGTGGACGGCCGTGCACCACGCGTTCACGATGCCGAAGGCCGAGTACGTCGACACGTTCGACACCGAACCAGGCGAGGCGCTCGCGTACGCGTACGACATGGTGTGCAACGGCAACGAGATCGGCGGTGGCTCGATTCGTATCCACCGCAAGGACCTGCAGGAGCGCGTCTTCAAGGTCATGGGTCTGAGCGAGGAGGACGCGCACGAGAAGTTCGGCTTCCTCCTCGAAGCGTTCAGCTTCGGTGCGCCCCCGCACGGCGGCATCGCGTTCGGCTGGGACCGCATCGTCTCGCTGCTCGCGGGCACCGACTCGATCCGCGACGTCATCGCGTTCCCGAAGAGCGGCGGCGGCTATGACCCGCTGACGGCCGCGCCCGCCCCGATCTCCGCTCAGCAGCGCAAGGAGGCGGGTGTGGACGCCAAGCCTCAGGTCAAGAGTGAGGCTTCTGCGGACGCCGCATCGCCCGCCGCTCCGGCCGAGGCGTCGCCCAACAAGTCGTGATCGGCTGATCGGCGACCGATCAACGGGTCGAGCCCCTGACGTCGCATGACGTCAGGGGCTCGACCGATTCTGCGCGACGCGCCGGGGGTGCTGGGCCCGACAACGGTTTCAGGGCTTGCCCCTTTCAACCGTAGGGTCGCCACATGCGTGATACGGCTACCGTCCTGTTCGATGCCGACGGTGTGCTGCAGCACGCGCGTCACGGCTGGGTGGGTGCGCTCGACGCGATCGGTGGCGAGGGCTTCGCGTCCGTCGTGTTCGCCCGCGACCTGCCCGCCATGCGGGGCGAGGCGAGGATGCGTGACTGCCTCGTCGCCGCGGCCGAGGAGCACGGGGTCGCGCTCGATCCCGATGACGCGCTGCAGCTGTGGTCGCGTTTCGACATCGACGAAGAGGCGATGGCCGTCGTCGCGAAGGTCAGACGTGCCGGGTACGGCGTGCGTCTCGCAACCAACCAGCAGGACGTGCGCCGTGACCTCATGCGCCGCCGCTACGCCGGAGTGTTCGACGAGGAGTTCTATTCCTGCGAGCTCGGCGCGTGCAAACCGGCCGAGGCGTTCTTCGCGTCGATCATCGACCGGCTGGACGTCCCGGCGCGTCAGATCGTGTTCGTCGACGATTCGGCCCGCAACGTCGCGGCGGCGACGTCCTGCGGCATCCGGGCACATCTGCATGACCCCAGCAGCGGCGCGGCCGGCATGCGCCGGATGCTCGAGGGCGCCGGTGTTCGAATGTGACCGCAAATCGCCGTTGGGGACGGGATTCGCAAAGGGGGACGCGATTCGCGGGGGAGTCAGTCGCGGAGGCCGAAGCGGGCGTGCCAGCGTTTCATCGGGGCGGGGGCCCACCAGTTCCACCGGCCCATGACGGTCATCGTCGCGGGCACGAGGATCATGCGGACGAGCGTGGCGTCGAGAATGATCGACAGGGCGAGGCCCACGCCGATCTGCTTGATGATGACCATCTTCGCCGCCGCGAACCCGAGCATGACGATGACCATGAGAAGTGCGGCGCTCGTCACGATGCGTCCGCTGCGCTGGATGCCGACGGCGACGGCGCGCGCGTCGTCGTCACCATGTTCGTGGGCCTCGACGATGCGAGAGAGCAGGAATACCTCGTAGTCCATCGCCAGGCCGAAACCGAACGCGATGAGGATGACGGGGACGGTCGACTCGATCGCGTCGTTGCTCGTGTAGCCGAGCAGCGATTCGAAGTGGCCGTTCTGGAAGATCCACGTCATCGCTCCGAGGCTCGCGCCGAGGGAGAGGGCGTTGAACAGGAGGGCCTTGAGCGGCAGGACGAGCGATCCCGTCATGAGGAACAGCAGCACGAGCGTCGCGAACGCAACGACGAGCACGACGTAGGGGGCTCGCGCAGCGATGGCGTGCGTGTAGTCGTCGAGCTTGGCCTGCTGGCCCGTCACCCATGTCGGAAATCCTGGGCGGTGAGCGTGCAGGTCGTGGACGACGTGCTGCGTGCGCCCGTTGGAGGGGGTGGCCCCGTCGACTCGCAATCCGACGGCGACCTTGCCGTCGCCGAGGTCACGCACGGGGTTGACCCCGGTGACGTATCCGCGGTGTGCGACATCGCTCGAGACCCACTTCGTCATCGTCGCCACGTCGGTCTCGCCGACGATGCTCACGGCGGGTTCGCCGAGCACAGGGAAGTCGTGGGCGAGGTCGTTCATGAGGGTGCGTTGCGGGTCCGACGTCGGCAGCAACGCGCTCGTCGAGCTCACCTGCCGCATGCCGATCAGCGGCGCGGCCAGCACGAGCAGGACGACGACGACACCGCAGATCGAGATCCACAGATGACGCTGGACGGCGTGGGCGAGGTCGGCGAATCGTCCCTCGTCCGCGTCAGGCTGCACGCGCTTCTTCGCGAGGCGCGCCGCAGCGAGGCGCGCGCAGGCGGGCACGAGCGTCAGCGCCGCCAGGCAGGCGACGGCGACGACGGACAGGCCGGCGAGGCCGATCGCCTTTGTCACCGATGCGGGGAACAGGACGAGCCCTGCGACGGAGATCGCGACCGTAAGCCCGCTGAAGAGAACGGTGCGCCCGGCCGTCGCGATCGTGCGCTGGGTCGCGAGGTCTTTGTCGGCGCTCGTGAGCACCCCGTCGAGGCCGTCGGCCTCGCGCTGCAGCGCGAGGCGCGACAGTTCCTCGCGGAAGCGTCCGACGATGAGCAGGCCGTAGTCGATCGAGAGGCCGAGACCAAGAATCGTGACGATGTTGACGACGGTCGCATCGAGGTCGGTGACGTGGCTGAACCCGAGCAGCGCGAGCAGCCCGCCGGCGATCGCAGCGATCGCGCCGATGAGGGGGAGGCCCGCCGCGATGAATCCTCCGAACACGATGACCATGACGATGAGGGTCAGCGGGAAGGCGATGCCCTCTCCGGTCTTGAGGTCTTCCTGCACCTGATCGGTGATGCGCTTGAGCACTTCCACGGACCCGCCGGTGCGCATGCGCACCCCCGCGGGCATCACCGCTTCGACGGCCTTCGTGACCTGCGCGCTCACGTCCTCCTGCACGCTCTTGTCGAGCCCAGCATCGAGCGTGGCGACGAAGACCATCGACTCGGGTGCGCTCGAGGAACGGTAGGCGGCAGCGACGCGCGGGTCGCGTTTCGCCGCGGGTGAGTACGCCGACTCGACCGCCGACGTGTGCACGACGTCGTCGATCACCTGCTGCACCTTCGCGCCGACAGCCGCTTGCTGTGAACTCGCCACCCCGTCGAGTCGGACGGCGACGCTGCCGCCGGCCTTGTCGCCGGTCAGCAGCATGTCGTTGCCGGTGTGTGCCTCACCCGGCACGAACGGCTCGGCCTGCTGCAGGTGTGCGAAGAGTCCGCCGCCACCGAAGGCGCCGGCCGTCGTCGCAAAGGCCAGGACGACGGCGACGAGCCACGTCAGGACGATGGCCTTGGCGTGACGCGCGACGAAGGCGCCGTAGCCTCGCCCGCTCGGACGCCCGCCGTCGGTCGGCTCGGGCGAATGGCCCGAACCATTTGACGAGGCAGCCGACGAATCGTCGGCCCGAGAGGCCCCGGCGCGCTGTCGCGTGGCGCCCCACCTCATCCGATGACCGCCACGATGACGCTGACGAGCGCGAGTGCCATGAGGGCGGACGGCAGCGGCAGCCAGCGCACGCGACGATCGGTGGGGACGTCGGTCGGGTTGTCCACCGTCTCGGCGTCGAGGGCTTCGCGCAGCGCGCCGGCAGAGCGCGAAGGCTGCGTCAGGGTGCCCGGCATCGGGCGCAGGGACGCGGTCGGCAGGATGCCGAGACGCGCGTCGTCGGTGTTGCGCGCGCCGCGCGCCTTCTGCGAGCCGATCGCCCACACCGTCGTCTTGTGCCCGTCGTTGTCATGGATGACGAGGCTGCCCTTCGACGTGGCGTGCGAGATGCCCGGCCAGGGCAGCGTCACCTCACGCACGACGTTGGAGACGACGACGTCGTCCGCGTCGAAGCGGATGCTCGGGCGCACCATGACGCAGAACGACGCCGCGGCGAGGGCGAAGCCGACGAACGCCATCGTGTGCGGCGAGCGGGCCATGAGGCCGCTGACGACGAGGACGATCCCGATGGCGACCCCGAACCACCCGATGACGACGTTGAACGTCTGACGGATCGCGGTGGGGTGGGGGGAATCGCTCATGGGGTGTCCTTCGAGGCGGGCGGCGCGGTGGCGCGGCTCACTCTAGTCGTGCCTTGTCGGTGGTGGCTGGTTGACTGCAGCCATGAGTGATGACCTGTTCTCGAGCCGCCTCGAAGGTGAACGAACCTCGGGCAGCGCTGGGGCGTCGGCGATGGCGCCGCTCGCGGTGCGCATGCGCCCGCGCACCCTCGAGGAGGTGCGTGGGCAGGGCGATGTGCTCAAGCCCGGGTCGCCGCTGCGGCGTCTCATCGAGGGTCAGGCGGGTGCGGCGGGGCCGATGAGCGCGATCCTGTGGGGGCCGCCCGGAACGGGCAAGACGACGCTCGCGCACCTCGCGGCGAACAGCGCGGAACGCCGGTTCGTCGAGTTGTCGGCGATCACGGCGGGCGTCAAGGACGTGCGTCAGGCGATGGAGGAGGCGGGCCGCCACCTCGCGATGTACGGCCGTTCGACGGTCCTGTTCCTCGACGAGATCCACCGCTTCAGCAAGGCCCAGCAGGACGCGCTGCTGCCCGGCGTCGAGAACCGCACCGTCATCCTCGTCGCCGCGACGACGGAGAACCCGTCGTTCAGCGTCATCGCCCCGCTGCTGTCGCGTTCGGTGCTCGTCACGCTCACCTCGCTCGACGACGCGCAGATCGCGGACGTCATCGGCGCGGCACTCGTCGACGAGCGAGGTCTCGACGAGCGATTCACCCTCGACGACGACGCGCGCGATCACCTCGTCCGCATGGCCGGCGGTGACGCCCGGAGGGCGCTCACGGCTCTCGAGGCGGGCGCCGGGGTGGCGACGGACGCGGGGGAGAAGACCATCACGCTCGCCCACGTCGAGCAGGCGATGGCGGCAGCCGCGGTGCGCTACGACCGCGCCGGTGACCAGCACTACGACGTCGCTTCCGCCCTCATCAAGTCGATGCGCGGCTCCGACGTCGACGCCGCCTTGCACTATCTGGCACGCATGCTCGAGGCGGGCGAGGATCCGCGATTCATCGCGCGGCGCATCGTCATCGCCGCGAGCGAGGACGTGGGGATGGCGGATCCGACGGCGCTGCAGACGGCGGTGGCGGCGATGCACGCCGTCGCGCAGATCGGCATGCCGGAGGCGCGGATCATCCTCGCGCAGGCGGTCGTGCACAACGCGATCGCGCCGAAGTCGAATGCGGCGTACGCGGCGATCAACGCCGCCATCGCCGACGTCCGGGCGGGCCGCGGCGGCGCCGTGCCGCCGCATCTGCGCGGTTCGGGGTACGCCGGGGCGACGCAGTTGGGGCACGGGGCCGGATACACATACACGCACGATGAACCGGACGGCGTCGGCCCGCAGCAGTTCCTGCCGGACGACCTGCTGCCCGATGCGGACTACTACCACCCGACGTCGCGGGGGTGGGAGGAGCGGCTGGGGGAGCGATGGCGACGCCTGCGCGCCGCCATCCGCGGGGGTGAGAGTGCAACGTGATGCAGCTCACTGCGTGATGTTGCAGAATCGCGTGTTTCGTTAACGCGGTGTTACACCTGCGGCCATTCGCGGGTCAAAGGTAACGATCTGGTGACCCTCGTACTTTGAGGCTGGAATCACAATTTCGATGGGGCATGATCTGGGGTGCATGACGAGCTCGGCCAACCGCCGGGCCGCGTGTGACAGGCGGAGCGCGCACCGAGCGCCCCGAGACGGAAGGACGAAGCCTTGGCAATGGTCACCGGCGATCCCGCGCTCGAAGGGATGGGTCCCGATGGGGCCGAACCCCAGACGCCCGAGGAGCCCAAGGCGATCGAAGGTCGTTCGCTTCGTCAGATCGCCGTGTCTCGACTCAAGCGCGACAAGGCCACTCTGGCGGCGATGACCGTCGCAGGTCTCTTCGTCCTCACTGCGATCCTCGCGCCCATCCTCGTCAAGCTGAAGATTCTCGACCCGCTGACCAACCATCAGGACCTCATCAACGCTGATTCGAGTCCCAAGGGTTCCTGGGGCGGCATGAGCGCGGAGCACTGGCTCGGCGTGGTCCCGGGCAGCGGTACCGACACGCTGTCGCGCCTGCTGTACGGCATCACGTTCTCCGTGGTTGTCGGCCTGTGCGCGACGCTCGTCGCCGTCATCATCGGGCTCGTCGTGGGACTGGCATCCGGATTCGCTGGAGGAAAGGTCGACTTCCTCGGCACCCGCCTCATCGACCTCGTGCTGTGTTTCCCGCAGACCCTCATGCTGCTCGCGTTGTCCGGAACCTTCATCGCACGCATCAAGAGCATGGGTGTCTCGGACGACAACGTGGCGGCTGGAATCTACGTCATCCTCGTGCTGGGTCTCTTCGGTTGGCCGACCTTCGCCCGCATCATCCGCGGCCAGGTCATGACCCTGCGCAACCGCGAGTTCGTAGAGGCGGCCCGCAGCCTCGGAGCCACCAACAAGCGGGTGTACTTCACCGAACTGCTACCGAATCTCTGGGCCCCGATCCTCGTCTACGCCACGCTGCTGTTCCCGGCCTTCGTTTCGGCCGAGGCAGCCCTGAGCTACCTCACCGTGGGTATCAAGGCGCCGACCCCGACGCTGGGCAACATCATCACCGACTCGGTGAACTACCTCAACCAGGACCCGCTGTACTTCTTCGCGCCGGTGTTCACGATCGCGGCCCTGGTGCTGAGCTTCAACCTCGTCGGAGACGGTCTGCGCGACGCGCTCGACCCCAAGGCCGACCGCCACTGAGCCAGCCGGCTCACCCCTCATTTTCCTGACCACGTCCGGTCAGGTCAGTTGGATCGCCTCGGCGGATCCTTCTTCATCAAGGAGATGACGATGAACAAGAAGTCGTATTCCATCCTCGCCGTGGCGATCGCCGGCTCGATGAGCCTCGCCGCGTGCGGTGGCGGCTCGAGCGACGACAAGGGCAGCTCGAGTGAAGGTGGCGGCAAGGGCGGCACGCTCTACTACCTGTCGAAGCGTCCTGCTGAGCACCTCGACCCGCAGCGCATGTACATCGGCCGCGACATCGCCGACATGGGCCGCCTCACGTACCGCTCGCTCGTGCAGATGCCGGTCACCGAGGACGCCGCCAAGGCCGACAAGCCGGTGGCTGACCTCGCGACCGACACGGGCAAGATGAGCGACGGCGGCAAGAAGTGGAGCTTCACGCTCAAGGACGGCGTGAAGTGGCAGGACGGCAAGGACATCACGTGTGACGACCTCAAGTACGGCCTGAGCCGCAGCTTCGCGACCGACGTCATCACGGGTGGCCCGAACTACGCGCTCGGCTTCCTCGACGTGCCGCAGAAGGACGGCCTGCCCGTCTACAACGGCCCCTACAAGAAGGCCGGCCAGGCCGACTTCGACAAGGCCGTCACCTGCGATGGCAAGACGATCACGTACAAGTTCAACAAGGCGTGGCCGGACTTCAACCTCGCGGTGGCCTCGCTGCGCGCCTTCGACCCTTACCGCAAGGATCAGGACAAGGGAGACAAGAGCAACTACGCCGTCTTCGCGAACGGCCCCTACAAGCTGCAGGGCACGTGGCAGAAGGGCAAGGGCGGCACGTTCGTCCGCAACGAGAACTACGACGCCAAGACCGACGGCGTGCGCAAGGCTCTTCCGGACAAGATCGTCTTCCAGGAGGGCCTGACGAACGAGGTCATCAACCAGCGCCTCATCGCCGACTCGGGCAACGACAAGAACGCCGTCACGGACCGCGCGGTGCCGCCGTCGATGTACGGCCAGGTCACGGGCAAGATCGCGGACCGCTCGACGAACCCGCAGTCGCCGTACGTCGACTACCTCGTCCCGAACTTCAAGAAGATGACGAACCCGAAGGTGCGTCAGGCACTCCTGGCCGCGACGAGCCAGGACGCTTGGATCAAGGCCGGCGGTGGCGACAAGGCGTACACGAACGCATACTCGATCATCAACCCGGCTCTGACCACGGCCTACGCCAAGAACCCGGCCTTCAAGTACGGCACGGGCGGCAACATCGAAGAGGCCAAGAAGCTCCTCAAGGAAGCCGGCCAGCCGAACCCGTCGATCAAGTTCACCTACTCCGGTGGCACGCCGACGTCGCAGAAGCAGGCTGCTGCGCTCAAGGACACGTGGGAGAAGGCCGGCTTCAAGGTCACCCTGAACGAGCTGACCGACACGTACTACGACGTCATCCAGAACCCGAACGCCGACGGCGACATCTTCTGGGGTGGCTGGGGCGCCGACTGGCCGTCGGCCAGCACGGTCATCCCCGCACTGTTCGACAGCCGCATCAACCTGACGGCGAAGTCGAACGGTCAGGACTACGGCAACTACAAGTCGGACGAGGTCAACAAGATGATCGACGAGGCGGCCAAGGCCACCTCCGTCGACGCCGCAGGCGAGATCTACAAGAAGATCGACAAGAAGCTCGGCGAGGACGTCGCCTACATCCCGCTGGAGAGCCAGAAGTTCTACCTCCTGCGGGGATCCAACGTGACGAACTACATCGACAACCCGGCTACCTCGATGTACCCGGACCTCGGTTCGGTCGGCGTCAAGAAGTGACGGTCTGACTCCTATCACCATCTGGCCGGCGGGCGTCCACAGACGCCCGCCGGCCCGGCCGGTCGCCGGCCACTCAACGAACCCACCCGTTCCCCGTTGGAGAGGACTGCCCGAAAGGGCGGAAGCTCATGGTTGCTTACGTCATCCGCCGACTGTTCTCGGGTCTGATCATGCTGCTCATGGTCACGCTCGTGACGTTCGTGCTCTTCTTCGCTGCCGGCAAGGACCCAGCGAAGCAAACCTGCGGCAAGAACTGCTCGCCCCAGCTCATCGAGCAGAACCGCAAGGCACTCGGGTACGACAAGCCCGTCATCAACCAGTGGACGGACTTCGTCAAGGGAACCGTGACCGGCCGTGAGTTCCCCGCTGACGAGGAACTCAAGCGCAAGGCACCCGAGACGATCGCCAAGTGTGACGCCCCGTGCCTGGGCTACTCGCCCCTCGCGTCCATGAGCGTGACCGACGAGATCAAGCAAGCTTTCCCCATCTCCCTGTCCATCGCGGTCGTGTCGTTCGCGCTGACCCTCGTCATGGGTGTCGGTTTCGGCATCCTCGCGGCGCTGACGAGAGGGGGCATCGTCGACAAGATTCTCGTGGGATCGGCGCTGCTGTTCTATTCGCTGCCCACCTTCGCCATCGGTCTGTTGCTCTACCAGTTCGTCGCGTTGAAGTGGGGCATCGTGCCGGTGCCCGAATACCAGAGCATCGCCGATGGTGGTGTCGGCGGGTGGTTGCAAGGCCTGATCCTGCCGGCGCTCACGCTCGCGCTCTTCACCGCCGCGGGTTATGTCCGCATGACGCGCGCCTACGTCCTCGAGACGATGAGTGAGGACTACCTACGCACTGCCAAGGCCAAGGGCCTGTCCAAGGGCAAGACGCTGTGGAAGCACACGATGCGCGCGGCGATCACCCCGATCATGACGATGGCCGGCATCGATTTCGCCCTGCTCGTCGGCGGCGCGCCCATCACCGAGACGGTCTTCAACTACGACGGACTGGGCAAGCTCGCAGTGACCTCGGCCTCGGCGTCGCCCGACCTGCCGACCACCGTCGGTATCGTCGTCGTCCTGTCGGCGCTCGTCATCGTGGCCAACATCATCGTCGACTGCCTCTACGCCGTGGTCGACCCACGCGTGAAGCTGGCCTGAGGAGAGAGACCATGTTCGACAAGCTCAAGAAGAAGGTCGACGACTCCGTCGTCGGCGAGAAGGCCGAAGCTCTCGTTGACAAGGCCGGCGACGTCGTCGCCACCGCGGCCGCAAAGGTCCCCGGGCACGACGCGGGCCATGGCGTGGGCCGCGAGACGTTCACGGACTCGGGCGCCAAGCCCGGCAAGAAGCAGGTCGACAAGAGTGGCACACCGCTGCTGTCGGTGCGCGACCTCAAGGTGCACTGGCCGACCGATGACGGCATCGTCAAGTCGGTCGACGGCGTGAGCTTCAACCTGTACGAGGGTCAGACGCTCGGCATCGTCGGTGAGTCGGGTTCCGGCAAGTCGGTGACGTCGACGACGATCATGGGCCTCAACCGTGGGACGAACGCCCAGATCTCCGGTGCGATCGACTTCGACGGTGACGACCTGCTCACCATCAAGGAAGACCGCATGCGCGAGCTGCGCGGGCGCAAGATGGCAATGATCTTCCAGGACCCGCTGTCGGCGCTTCACCCGTACTACACGGTGGGCGCGCAGATCATCGAGGCCTACAAGGTGCACCACCCCAAGGCGTCGAAGAAGGAGGCGCGTGAGCACACGATCGACATGCTCGCCCGCGTCGGCATCCCGTCGCCGCAGAAGCGAGTCGATCAGTACCCCCACGAGTTCTCGGGCGGTATGCGTCAGCGGGCGATGACGGCGATGGCGCTCGTCAATGACCCGAAGCTGCTCATCGCCGACGAGCCGACCACGGCACTCGACGTGACGGTGCAGGCGCAGATCCTCGACCTCATGCTCGACCTGCAGCAGGAGTTCAAGTCCGCGATCATCATCATCACCCACGACCTCGGCGTGGTCGCCGACGTCGCGGACGACCTGCTCGTCATGTACGCCGGGCGTCCGGTCGAGAAGGGTGACGTCTACGACACGTTCGCGACGCCGCAACACCCGTACACCGTGGGTCTGCTCAACTCGATGCCCCGTCTCGACGAGGCACGTCGCGAGCAGCTCGACCCCATCCCCGGTAACCCGCCGTCGCTCATCAACCTGCCGAGGGGTTGCTCGTTCGCGCCGCGTTGCGCGTTCAAGTACCTCGTGCCGGGCGATCGCTGCGACACCGAGATGCCCGATCTGCGCCACTTCGGCGACCAGGAAGCCCGCTGCTTCCTGACCGCAGAGCAGAAGGCCGAGCACATGAAGCCCGCGCAGACCCGCACGATCGACGGCGACGACGCGGCTTCCACGACCGGCGCGGCCCACGCCGCGACCGCCGGTGCTGCGGACGCCCACGGCGCGACCAAGGTTGGAGACTGAGCATGACCAACGCAGACACGCACGCGACGAGCGTGACGCCGGGACCCGACGACGCTCTCGCGAGCGCGACCCAGGTCGCCGTCGGAGAAGAGGTGCTGCGCGTCACCGGGCTGCAGAAGCACTTCCCGCAGAAGAAGGCGGGCCTCATCCGGCGCCCCGACAACCCCGTCAAGGCCGTCGACGGCATCGACCTCGTCGTCCACCGCGGTGAGACGGTCGGCCTCGTCGGCGAGTCGGGCTGTGGCAAGTCGACCGCCGGTCGCACGATGCTCAAGCTCCTCGAGCCCACGGGCGGCCGGATCGAGTTCGCCGGTGAGGACATCACCGACTTCAAGGGCGGCGACCTGCGGCGCATTCGTCGTGAACTGCAGATGGTGTTCCAGGACCCGCACGGCTCGCTCAACCCGCGTCACACCGTCGGCAAGATCATCTCGGCGCCGTTCGAGATCCAGGGCGTCAAGCCCGAGGGCGGCGTGAAGAACGCGGTGCAGGAGCTCATGTCGCGCGTAGGGCTCAACCCCGAGCACTACAACCGCTACCCACACGAGTTCTCCGGTGGTCAGCGTCAGCGCATCGGTGTCGCGCGTGCGATCGCCCTCAAGCCGCAGGTCATCGTCTGCGACGAGCCGGTCTCGGCGCTCGACGTGTCGATCCAGGCGCAGGTCGTCAACCTGCTCGAGGAGATCCAGGACAGCGACAAGATGGCGTACGTCTTCGTCGCGCACGACCTGTCCGTCGTGCGTCACATCTCCGACCGCGTCGTCGTCATGTACCTCGGCAAGGTCATGGAGGACGCCGACCGCGACACGCTGTACGAGCGCCCGCAGCACCCGTACACGCACGCGCTGCTGTCGGCCGTGCCGATCCCGGACCCCACGCTCAAGGGCAAGCGCGAGCGCATCCTGCTCAAGGGCGACCTGCCGAGCCCGCAGAACCCGCCGTCGGGTTGCGTGTTCCGCACGCGCTGCCCGAAGGCACAGGATCTGTGCGCTCAGGTCGTGCCCGAGCCCGTCGAGGTCGCGCCCGGCCACCGCGTCGCGTGCCACTTCCCGGAGGTGCGCGCCGACGTCGTGTGACGTCACCCGCTCGAAGCCGTCAGGCCCGCCCCACACCGGGGCGGGCCTGACGGCCGTGTGCACCCCGTAATCTGGTGTCAGCGCGACATGCGCGCTCGAAGAAGGAGATGACGTGGACCTGACGCTCGGACAGATCGCCGGGTTCATCGCGGCCGTCGCGTTCGCCGTGCTCGTGTGGCGCCTCGGCAGTGTCATCGGCAAGGCTGGCGCCGTGCTCGACGAGGCGAGCGCCGCGGTGCGCAAGGTGAGCGACGAGACGTTGCCGCTCATCACGGAGATGACCTCGACCGTCGCAGCCGCGAACACCCAGGTCGAGCGCCTCGACGCAATCACGGCCAACCTCGCGACGATGACGAATAATCTCAACGCCCTGACGTCGCTGACCGTGGCGACGGTCGGGCGTCCCATGCTGAAGGTCGCCTCCGTCGGTTACACCATCAAGACGGCAATGAGCGGAAAGACCCCGGGGACCCGGCGCCGATTCTGAGTGCTGCGCGGCTAGGGTCACCCCATGACCCACATCAGGACCGGCCCCGTCACGGACGACGCTTCCACCAATCCGCTGCTGACGCGCAGCGACCTGCCGTTCGAGTTGCCGCCGTTCGAACGCATCCGCGCCGAGCACTTCGTCCCGGCCTTCGAGCATCTCGAGCAGCAGGTGCGGCGCACCCTCGCGGACATCACGCAGCCGCAGACACCGGCGACGTTCGTCGACGTCGTCGAGCCGTTGGAACGCGATCACGCGGCCACCGAACGCGTGTTGGCGCCGCTTCACACCCTGACCGGTTCTGACACGACACCGCCGTTGCAGGCCCTCGAGGACGAGCTCGCGCCGCGCGTCGCCGCCCTGGCGGACCTCGTCGACGTCGATGCTGCGCTGCTCGAGAAGCTGCGCGAGGTTCGAGCCGGCGACGCCACGATGAGCCCCGAACAGAGCCATATCGTCGAGCGCCGGATCAAGGCGATGACGCTTGCCGGCGCGGCCCTCACCCCGGAGGCTGCCGAGCAGGTCAAGGCGATCAACGGCGAGCTCGCCACACTCGGCGCCGAGTTCGACCGCCGCCTGCTGGCCGACACCGCGGCCCTGGCCGTCGTCGTCGAGGAGCGTTCGGGCCTCGCAGGCCTCGACGACGCCGAGATCGACGCCCTGGCACGGCCCGAGCAGGACGGCGGCGGCTACGTCATCCCTCTCACGTATCCGACGGGACATCCCTACCTCGCGCGTCTGCGTGATCGTGACCTGCGTCGACGCATCATGACGGCGTCGACGGCGCGGTGCAGTCGCGGCGACGAGAACGACACGAGGGAGCTGGTTCGGGACATCGCCCGCCTGCGTGCCCGTCGAGCCGCGCTGCTGGGCTTCGACAGCCACGCCGCGTGGGCGACGGCGGACAGCACGGCCAGGACGCCCGAGGCGGTGCTCGACATGCTCGCTCCCATCGCGCGTGCCGCCGGCGAGAACGCCCGCGCCGAGATCGAGGTGCTAGCCGCCACGGCCCGCGAGGACGGGGTGGACACGATCGAGTCGTGGGATCACGCGTACTACGCCGAGCAGGTCAGAGCGCGAGATCACGACGTCGACCTGGAGGCCCTGCGTCCCTACTTCGAGCTCGAACGTGTTCTCGAGCGGGGCGTGTTCGCCGCGGCCGAGCAGCTGTACGGCCTCACGTTCACCCCGCGAGCCGATCTGCGGGGCTGGAACGCTGACACGCGCGTGTTCGAGGTGCACGACGAGGACGGGGGCGCCGTCGGCCTGTACCTGCTCGATCCGTACGCCCGCCCGAGCAAGCGCGGCGGCGCGTGGATGCATCCGCTCGTCGAGCAGAACGACCTCCTCGGCCAGGCCCCGGTCGTCTGCAACAACCTCAACGTGACGCGGCCGTCGCAGGGGGAGCCCACCCTCATGACGTTCGACGAGGTGGAGACGTTCTTCCACGAGTTCGGCCATGCCCTGCACGGGCTGCTGTCGCAGGTGCGTCACCCGTCGGTCTCGGGGCCCAACGTCGAACGGGACTTCGTCGAGTTCCCCAGCCAGGTCAACGAGATGTGGATGCTGTGGCCGAGCGTCGTCGAGCGCTACGCCCAGCACGTCGAGACGGGGGAGACGCTGCCGGAGGCGGTGCGTGATCGCCTCGAGGCCTCGGCGACCTGTAACCAGGGTTTCGCCACCAGTGAGCTGGTGGGCGCCGCATTGCTCGACTTCTCCTGGCACCTGCTCACCGAGCAGGACGAGGTGCCGTCCGTCGAGCAGATGGCCGAGACGGTACGGCGCCGGTACGGACTGGACATCGACGCCGTGCCCTCCCGCTATGCCGCGCCGTACTTTCAGCACGTCTTCTCCGGTGGGTACTCGGCGGGGTACTACGGCTACCTGTGGTCGGAGGTGCTCGATGCGGACGCATGCGAGTGGTTCGTCGAGAACGGGGGAGCGACGCGCGAGAACGGACGTCGGTTCGCCGAACGGATCCTCGGCGTGGGCGGTAGCGCAGACCCCATGGGGGCGTACGAGAGCTTCCGCGGCCGGGCGCCGTCGCCGGGGCCGATGTTCCGCCGTCGCGGCCTCGAGGCCAGGAGTTCCGGGTCGCGCTGACGTCGGCCAGATGTCGTCCTTGTTTCGTGAGTAACGATGTCGTCACGGGCCGTCCCCCAGCCGTTCATCTTCGGCGCCCACCACATATTCTTCAATGGCCGCTGAAGGAAAGACCTTCCGACCAGCGTTCATCACCGTCTCGTGAAGGAGACACGCCCGCGTGCTTCGCTACATCCTCCGAAAAGCGCTGGGGTGGGTGGTCATGATCTTCGTGGCCACCAACCTGACGTTCTTCCTGGCTTCCTTCTTCCTGAAGCCCGAGTCGAACTATCTGGCGCGGCGACCCCCGCTCAGCCACGACCAGATCGTTCGCTCCCTGGACCAGTACAACCTGAACCCCGACGAATCGGTCTTCACGAAGTGGTGGACGTGGTTCCAGGGCGTGTTCTTCCACTGGGACTGGGGTCAGTCGCCGACGGGTGTCGACGTCAACTCCGAGGTCGCCTACCGGGCCGCCATCAGCGCCCAGCTCGTGCTCGGTGCGACGATTCTCAGTGCGGTCCTCGGCATCGCGCTGGCCGTCTACAGCGCAGCTCGCCAGTACCGCTTCGGCGACCGCGTGGCCCAAGCCACGTCGATCATCACGCTCAACATCCCCCTGCCGGTGGCGGCGCTGTGCGTCGTGTTCCTCGGCATCTGGGCCAACCAGAAGCTCGGTCACACCGTCTTCTACGTCGCCGGTGCGCAAGATCCGAACGTCAGTGGGTTCTGGGCGACGCTCGTCAGCCGCCTGGCACATCTCGTGCTGCCGTCGATCACCCTCATCCTCGTTGGTTACGCCAGCTACCACATGACTCAGCGCACGCTCCTGCTCGACACCGTGGACGCGGACTTCGTGCGCACCGCCCGGGCCAAGGGGCTCACGCGCCAGGAGGCCATCCGCCGCCACGGACTGCGCACGTCGCTCATTCCGACGGCCGCCCAGCTCGCGTTCTCCATCCCGGCGATGTTCACCGGCGCGATCATGACAGAGACGATCTTCGCCTGGAAGGGCATGGGGCAGTACTTCACCCAGACCATCGGGCAGAACGACATCCACGGCACCGTCGCCATCGCGGCGTTCGGCGCCCTCATGACGGCCATCGGCGCGATCCTCGCGGACCTCGCGACCGTCGCCCTCGACCCCCGAGTGCGGGTGAGCTGAGCCATGACGAACGACTTCAACCCCATCGAGCCCGAAAGCGTCGAACAGGCCGCCATCTCGCCGGAGACGGTCCGCGAGACGCGCCTACCGGACGGTTCGCCCACCCCTGAGCTGACCGAGGGCGACCCCAAGCGCGACGGCGCCGCCGCTCCGCTCACCCGCCGAAAGCTCTACATGCGCCGTTTCATGCGCAACAAGGGCGGCGTCCTGGGTCTCGTCATCCTCCTGGGTCTCATCGTGTTCTCGATCGTCGGCGGGTTCTTCACGCAGTGGAACTACACCGACCCCGACTTCCTCACGCTGCAGCAGGGTCCGGGCGGGAGCCACTTCTTCGGCACCAACCAGGCCGGTAATGACACCTACGCCCAGGCCGTCCACGGTCTGCAGCGATCCATCATCATCGGTGTGAGCGTGTCGGCGCTGACGACGATCATCTCGGCGGTCGTCGGAGCCTGGGCCGCCTACGTGGGTGGGCGTCTGGAGAAATTGACCCTCGGTCTCATCCACTTCCTCCTCGTGGTGCCGAGCTTCCTCATCCTGGCGCTCATCTCCACCTACTTCCAGGGCGACTGGCGCGTCCTCATCTTCGTGCTGACCCTCTTCGGCTGGGTGTTCTCGGCCCGCATCGTGTGGACGATCTCGACATCCGTGCGCGAACGCGAATACGTCGCGGCCGCCGAGTTCATGGGAGTGCCGACGACGAAGGTGGTGCTTCGCCACGTCATCCCGAACATCGGGTCGCTGCTCATCGTGAACTTCACCCTCGGCGTCGTCTCCACCATCATGAGCGAGACCGGCCTGTCCTTCCTCGGGTTCGGCATCAAGCAGCCCGACGTGTCGCTCGGTTCGATGCTCGCCGACGGCGCGAATTCGGTCTACTCCGCGCCGTGGCTGTTCGCCTTCCCCTCTCTGCTCCTCGTCATGCTCACCGTCTCGATGGCACTCATCGGTGACGGCTTGCGTGACGCGCTCGACCCGAACTCCAAGGCTGGTGGCAACGCATGAGCACCCCGATCTCCGTCTCCGGTGGCGGCATGCTGGACAAGGCGGGCAGCAGCCCGCTGATCTCGGTCAAGGATCTCGCGGTGTCCTTCCCCTCCGAAGCGGGGCGTGTCGACGCGGTGCGCGGCGTCAGCTTCGACATCGCACGCGGTGAGACGCTCGGCATCGTCGGCGAGTCCGGCTCGGGCAAGTCCGTCACGTCCACGGCCATCATGGGTCTGCTGCCGAGCTACGCGAAGGTTGACGGCAGCATCACCCTCGACGGTGAAGAGCTGCTGGGACGCACCGACAAGGAGATGTCGAAGGTGCGCGGCAAGCGCATCGGCATGGTGTTTCAGGATCCCCTGTCGGCGCTGACGCCGATCTTCACCGTCGGTGACCAGATCGTCGAAGCGATCCTCATCCATCAGGACATCACCAAGGCGAAGGCGTGGGAGCAGGCCGTCGCGCTGCTCGACCTCGTCGGCATCCCCAACCCGAAGACCCGTGCGAAGTCGTTCCCGCACGAGTTCTCCGGCGGTATGCGTCAGCGTGTCGTCATCGCCCTGGCCATCGCGAACAACCCGGACCTCATCATCGCGGACGAGCCGACCACCGCACTCGATGTGACGGTGCAGGCCCAGGTGCTCGAGGTGCTCAAGAAGGCCCAGCGTGAGACGGGCGCCGCCGTGCTCATGATCACGCACGACCTGGGCGTCGTCGCCGGTCAGGCCGACCGTGTCGGCGTCATGTACGCCGGCCGCCTCATCGAGACGGGGACGGCGGACGACGTCTTCGCCGCACCGCGGATGCCGTACACCATCGGCCTGCTCGGGGCCGTGCCCCGCGTCGACGCGACGGGGCGTGAGGCGCTCGCACCGATCAAGGGCACGCCGCCGTTGCTCGTCGACCTCCCGGACGCGTGCCCGCTCATCCCGCGCTGCCCGATCGCGACCGCGGAGTGCGGCAACGGCGAACCAGCCCTGCGTCCCGTCGGCTCCGCGACGCATCGTGCGGCCTGCATCCGCGCCGACGAGATCTCCGGGCGGGGCTTCATCGGCTCCGAACCCATCTTCCCCCGACCCGTCATCGAGGATCCCGCCGCCGGCATCCCCCGCGACGAGCGCGCGAGCGTCCTGCGCCTGGACGACGTGACGAAGACGTTTCCGCTCATGAAGGGCGCCGTGCTCAAGCGTCGCGTCGGCTCGGTCTACGCCGTCGCCGGCATCGACCTCGACCTGCGGGAGGGGGAGACCCTCGGTCTCGTCGGGGAGTCCGGCTCGGGCAAGACGACCACCCTCATGGAGATCATGCGGATGGGTCAGCCCGAGACGGGCGACATCGAGATCGCAGGGCAGAGCATCAAGAACGCCTCGAGGTCGCAGCGCAAGGATCTGCGTCGCGACATCCAGATGGTCTTCCAGGACCCGATGGGTGCCCTCGACCCGCGCATGACGGTGCACGGCATCATCAGCGAACCGCTCGTCGCGCTCGGTGGGTCGAGCAAGCACGAGATCGACGAGCGGGTCGAGGAGCTCATGGCGCTCGTCGGGCTCAACCCGCAGCACTCCGACCGTTTCCCGGCCGCCTTCTCCGGCGGACAGCGTCAACGCATCGGCATCGCCCGTGCGCTCGCCACGAACCCGAAGACGGTCGTGCTCGACGAGCCGGTCTCCGCGCTCGACGTGTCGATCCAGGCCGGCGTCATCAACCTGCTCGCCGAGCTGAAGGCCCGTCTCGGCCTCAGCTACCTCATCGTCGCCCACGACCTCGCCGTCGTGCGTCACATCTCGGATCGGGTCGCGGTCATGTACCTCGGCAAGATCGTCGAGGTCGGTGCCGTCGACGACGTGTTCGAGCGCCCGATGCACCCCTACACCAAGGCGCTCCTGTCCGCCATCCCCGTGCCGGACCCGGTGGTCGAACGTAGCCGTGAGCGGATCCTGCTCACGGGCGACCTGCCCAGCCCGACCTCCTCAGAGCCCGGGTGCCGCTTCGTCTCGCGGTGCCCGTTGTATAAGACCCTCGACGACGCGAAGCAGCAGCTGTGCCGGGACACGACGCCCGAGCTCATGTCTGTGACCGGCGCCGATCATGCCCACGCCTGTCACTTCGCAGGCGGGGCCGACACAAAGGAAGTTCACTCATGAAGTCGATGAAGACGGCGTCCGGCGCCTTCGTTCTCGCCAGCGCTCTGCTGCTCACCGGGTGTTCCGGGGGCTCGTCGGACGACAAGGGCGACGACAGCAAGAAGACGACGAACACCTCGTTGCAGAAGAGCTACAACGAGCAGCCGGCGTCGGCCCTCAAGGATGGTGGCACGTACACCACCGCCACGACCGAGGTCTCTCCGCAGTTCAACCCGTTCCAGCAGGACGGCACCCGCTACACCTCGGACGTGTGGCGCTGGTACAACCCCGTCCTCAAGACGTACGCGGCTGACGGCAGCAAGGTCATCTGGAACAAGGCCTACATCGAGGACGCCAAGAGCGAGGTCAAGGGTGACAAGCTCGTCGTCACCTACACGATGAACCCGAAGGCGAAGTACAACGACGGCTCGCCGATCGACTGGAAGTCCTTCGAGAACACGTGGAAGGCCAACAGCGGCAAGGACAAGGCGTTCCTGCCCAGCTCGACGGATGGCTTCTCGGCCATCGAGTCCGTGGCGAAGGGCAAGGACGACCACGAGGCCGTCATCACGTTCAACCAGCCGGGCGTGTGGTGGGAAGGTCTGTTCGACTTCCTGCTCAACCCGAAGGTGAGCTCCGCGGACCAGTTCAACAAGTTCTACCTGAACAACCCGCACGCCGAGCTCGGCGCGGGCCCGTACAAGATCGAGAAGTACGACTCGAAGGCCGGCACCATCTCGTTCGTCCGTAACGAGAAGTGGTGGGGCGACAAGGGCAAGCTCGACAAGCGCACGTTCATCACGATGGAGGCCTCGGCGTCCATCAACGCGTTCAAGAACGGGCAGATCGACTCGACGAACGCGACGACCAAGGACCGTCTGCAGCAGGTGAAGGATGTTCCCAACACCGAGCTGCGCCGCGGTTCCTCCCCCTCGAACAGCCTGCTCACCCTCAACGGCAAGAGCCCGCTGCTCGCGGACAAGGCCGTTCGCAAGGCCATCATGGAAGGCGTCGACCGCAGCAAGCTCGCCGAGATCGAGTTCAACGGTCTCGACTACAAGGAGGAGCTGCCCGGCTCGTTCCTGCTCTTCAGCTTCCAGAAGGGCTACGAGAACAACGTCTCGACGAAGTTCGACGCCGAGCAGGCGAAGAAGGACCTCGACGCGGCGGGCTGGAAGGCCGGTTCGGACGGCGTCCGTTCCAAGGACGGCAAGAAGCTGACCCTCAGCTACGTCAACCTCGGTGACGACCCGGTCAACAAGGCCCAGGCCACGGCGATGCAGGCGATGCTCAAGGGCATCGGCGTCGACATGAAGATCGACCAGCGCGCCTCGTCGGAGTTCTCGAACGTCATCACGAAGAAGGACTTCGACCTCTTCCCGATGGGCTTCAGCTCCTCCGACCCCTACGGTGTGGCGTACGCCTGCCAGGTGTGGTGCTCGGACTCTGGCCTGAACCAGTCCGGTGTCGCGGACAAGTCGCTCGACCCGAAGTTCAAGGACCTGACGAAGATCGGCGACAAGGACAAGCAGATCGCCGAGGCCAACAAGCTGGAGAAGCAGGCCATGGACCAGTACGGCATCCTGCCGCTGACGAACGGTCCGGTCATCATGGCAACGAAGAAGGGGCTCGCGAACGTCGGTGCGTCCGTGTTCTCCTTCCCGTTCCCGGAGACCATCGGTTGGCAGAAGTGACGTCAGCGCCGATGCGCGCCTGACATGACGGGCGAGGCCCGGTTCCCGCACAGGGGGCCGGGCCTCGTCCGTTCGTTCGCGCGCCGCGGTGCCCCGCACCGCCCGGCCGGTCACGGCGCCGCCATGATGGGGAAATGGCGCGCGCTCGTGGGATGATGGGCGACGCACACCCGTACGACTTCTCACGAATGAGGGCGATTGATGGAAACCGCCGAGATCAGGCGCCGCTGGCTGCAGTTCTTCGAAGGCAAGGGCCACACGGTCGTCCCGAGCGCACCGCTCATCTACGACGACCCGAACCTGCTCTTCGTCAACGCCGGCATGGTGCCGTTCAAGCCGTACTTCCTCGGTCAGGCCACGCCGACGTTCACGCGCGCGACCAGCGTGCAGAAGTGCGTGCGCACGGGTGACATCGAAGAGGTCGGCAAGACGAGCCGTCACGGCACGTTCTTCCAGATGAACGGCAACTTCAGCTTCGGTGACTACTTCAAGGAAGACGCGATCAAGTTCGCGTGGGAGCTGCTCACGACGCACCAGAGCCAGGGCGGGTACGGTCTCGACGCCGACCGTCTGTGGCCGACGGTGTTCGAGAGCGACGACGAGGCCTACGCGATCTGGAAGGACGTTATCGGCGTCGACGCCGCGCGCATCACGCGCCGCGACGCGAACGACAACTACTGGAGCATGGGCGTACCCGGCCCCGGTGGGCCGTGCTCGGAGATCTTCTTCGACCGCGGCGCCGAGTACGGCGTCGAGGGTGGCCCGGCGGTCGACGAGGACCGCTACATGGAGATCTGGAACCTGGTCTTCATGCAGTACGAGCTGTCCGCCGTGCGCAGCAAGGCTGACTTCGACGTCGCCGGCGAACTGCCGCGCCGTAACATCGACACCGGCATGGGCCTGGAGCGCATGGCGTCGGTGCTGCAGGGCGTCGACAACCTCTACGAGATCGACGAGGTCTACCCAGTCCTCGACATGGCCGCCGAGATGACGGGCAAGCGCTACGGCGCGAACTCGGGCCAGTCGGCCGCGAGCAGCCACCCTGACGACGTCCACCTGCGCGTCGTCGCCGACCACGTGCGCAGCTCGCTCATGCTCATCGGTGACGGCGTGACGCCGGGCAACGAGGGGCGCGGGTACGTCCTGCGCCGCATGCTGCGCCGCGCGGTGCGCGCGATGCGCCTGCTCGGCTACGCCGACCCGGCGCTGCCGCACCTGGTCCCGATCTCGATGGAGCGGATGTCGCAGTCGTACCCCGAGCTCAAGACCGACTTCGCGCGCATCTCGCAGATCGCGTACGCCGAGGAGGAGGCATTCCGCCGCACCCTCGTCGCTGGTACGACGATCCTCGATACCGCGGTCGCGAGGGCGAAGCAGACGACGGACCAGCAGGCGGGCGGCGACAAGCCCGTCCTCACCGGCGACCAGGCGTTCAGCCTCCACGACACGTACGGCTTCCCGATCGACCTCACCCTCGAGATGGCGGCCGAGCAGGGAGTCAGCGTCGACGAGGCCGGTTTCCGTCGCCTCATGGACGAGCAGCGTCAGCGCGCCAAGGCCGACGCCAAGGCGAAGAAGGCCGGCCACGGTGACGTCGCCGTCTGGACGCAGCTGCGCGAGGCCGGGGCCACCGAGTTCCTCGCCTACGAGACGCTGCAGGCCGAGGCGAGCGTGCGCGGCCTCGTCGCGAACGGCTCGGCCGTCGAACAGCTCGAGCCGGGTCAGAGCGGCCAGGTCGTGCTCGACCGCACGTCGTTCTACGCCGAATCCGGTGGTCAGATCGCCGACGAGGGCATCATCGTCACGCCCGCCGGTCGCCTCAAGGTCGTCGATGTGCAGCGCCCGGTCAAGGGCCTCATCGCGCACACGGTCGAGGTGCTCGACGGGCCCGTCCGCGTTGGTGAGGGCGTCCAGACGCAGGTCGACCCCGAATGGCGCATCTCCGCCTGCCAGGCGCACTCGGGCACGCACGTCGTGCACGCCGCGCTGCGCGAGGTGCTCGGCCCGTCGGCGCTGCAGAGCGGCTCGTACAACAAGCCCGGTTACCTGCGTCTCGACTTCGCGTGGAACTCGGCCCTGTCGCCCGAGGCGCGCAGCGAGATCGAGGAGGTCTCCAACCTCGCCCTGCGTCGTGACCTACCCGTCGCCGCGCAGTACATGACGCTGCCCGAGGCAAAGGAGTGGGGCGCGATCGCCCTGTTCGGCGAGACCTACGACGAGCAGGTGCGCGTCATCGAGATCGGCGGCCCCTGGTCGCGAGAGCTCTGTGGTGGCACGCACGTCGCGCACAGCTCGCAGATCGGTGCGCTCACGCTCACCGGCGAGTCGTCCGTCGGTTCGGGCGTGCGCCGTCTCGAGGCGTTCGTCGGGATCGACGCGATGCGCTACCTCGCGAAGGAGCGCGCCCTCGTCGCCGACCTCACGTCGATGACGAAGGCGCAGCCGGGTGAGCTCAAGGACAAGATCTCCGAGATGCTGACGCGCATCAAGGACGCCGAGCGCGAGCTCTCGCGCCTCAAGCAGCAGCAGATGGCCGCTGCGGCCGGCTCCCTCGTCGAGCAGGCGAAGGACGTCTTCGGGGTGCGCTTCATCGGTCATCACGACGACGCGATCGACGCCGACGCGGCCCGGGCGATGGCGACGGATCTGCGCGCCAAGCTCGGCGACGCGGCCCCGAGCGTCGTCGCAGTCGGCGGCGTGAGCAAGGGCCGCCCCGTCATCGTCATCGCGACGAACGCGCCGGCACGCGAGTGGCGCGTCAAGGCCGGTGACCTCGTCAAGGTCGCGGCCGGCGTGCTCGGTGGTGGTGGCGGCGGCAAGGCGGACCTCGCACAGGGTGGCGGCCAGGACGCCTCGAAGCTCGGCGCCGCGATCGCCGAGGTCGAGCACGCCGTCGGCCGCACGGTCACGAACTGAAGGTGCGGCGGGCTCGTCATGCGTGAGGGGATCAGGTTGGGCGTCGACGTCGGCACCGTGCGTGTCGGCGTCGCCGTCAGCGACCCTGGCGGCATCATGGCGACGCCCGTCGAGACCCTCGCGCGCGCGAGCGCGAGCGACAAGGACGTGCAGCGCGTGGCCGAGCTCGCGGACGACGCTCGTGCCCTCGAGGTCGTCGTCGGCCTGCCCCTCAACATGAAGGGTGAGGACACCGCGTCGACACAGGCCGCTCGCGCCTGGGCCAACACGCTGAAGCGTCTTCGGCCCGCGCTTCGCGTCATTCTCGTCGATGAGCGTCTAACATCTGTGTCCGCGCACCAATCGCTCCACGCCAGTGGGGTGGCCGGGCGCAAGCACAGGCAGCACGTCGACCAGCAGGCCGCCGTTCTCATCCTGCAGGCCGCACTCGAGACCGAGCGTGGCACCGGAAGGCCGCCCGGCCTCGAGGTGGGGGGCCGCAAGCCCCGTGCGCGACGACGGACAAGCGAAGGTGACACCCACGATGCCTGATTCTCCCCGCGAGCGTCTCTTCGGGAGCGGCAACGACGAGGTCGACCCCAGCCAGAGCGTCCGTCGCGACGGCGAACGCAGCGCACCCACTCGGGCAGAGCTGCCACAGGCGCGACGGCTGCAGTCGCGACGTGAACATCGCGCCCGCGCTGATGCGCAACGCGAGGCCCACGCTCTCCGCCCAGCCGGCGGGAGCGAGGTCGACTACAACCCGAACAAGCGCCGCGGTCTCGTGACCCTGGCGCTCGCGCTCGTCCTCGTCGTCGCCGCCGGATCCTTCGCGTGGCGCACCCTGGGGCTGAGCCTGCCGTCGTTCAGCAGCTCAGGGGGCGACTACTCGGGCACGGGGGAGAACGAGACCGCCGAGGTCAAGATCAACAAGGGTGACGCGGGCAGCACGATCGGTTCAGCGCTCGTCGCGGCCGGGGTGACGAAGTCGACGTCGGCCTTCGTCGAGGCGATGGCGGCGTCACCGAACGTCAACCTGACGCCCGGCGTCTACAAACTCAGGAAGAAGCAGAGCGCCGATTCGGCGCTCTCCGCGCTGCAGGACCCGAAGAACCGCGTCGGCGGCGGCATCGTCATCCAAGAGGGCCTGTGGCAGAGCGAGATCTTCGCGAAGCTGTCGAAGGGCACCGGCCACCCCGTCAGTGAGTACGAGGCCGTGACGCCCGCGCAGCTCGGCCTGCCGAGCACGATGAACGGCAAGCTCGAGGGCTGGCTGTTCCCCTCGACGTACGACTTCGACAAGTCGATGTCGGCGAAGCAGCAGCTGCAGACGATGGTGACGAACACCAAGGAGCAGATCAACTCGCTCAACATCCCGGCCGACCAGATCCAGAAGGTGCTGACGAAGGCCAGCATCGTGCAGGCCGAGTCGCCCAACGCGGCGAACGACGGCAAGGTGGCCCGCGTCATCGACAACCGCCTGTCGAGCGGGATGAAGCTGCAGATGGACTCGAGCGTCCACTACGTCATCCACAAGCGCGGCACGGTGACGACGACCGACGCCGACCGCGCCAACCCGAGCCCGTACAACTCGTACGTGCACGCGGGTCTGCCGCCGACGCCGTACAACAGCCCCGGTCTCGACGCGATCAAGGCCGCCGCGAACCCGACGCCGGGCACGTGGAAGTACTTCGTCGCCGTCAACCTCGACACCGGCGAGACGCTGTTCGCGGACACCTACGACCAGCAGCTCGAGAACGAGAAGAAATTCCAGGCCTGGTGCAAGGCCAACCCCGGACGCGGCTGCTGATGCCCCGCGCACTCGTCGTCGGCTCGCCGATCGACCATTCGCTCTCGCCTACGCTGCACGAGGCGGGGTATCGAGCGGCGGGCCTGGACGACTGGTCGTACGCACGTGCCGAGGTCGTCGCTGATGAGGTGCGCGCATTCGTGGCCAGGCTCGACCACGATGTCGTCGGACTGTCGGTGACGATGCCGTGCAAGGAAGCGGCGTTGGCTGTGGCTGACGAGGCGTCGGCGCTCGCTGGTGACGTCGGCGCGGCCAACACGCTCGTGCGGCGTGACGGTGGTTGGTTCGCCGACAACACCGACGTCCACGGCGTCGTCGAAGCCCTGCGCGCCGCCGGGTGCGCGGGTGGCCGGGGCGCCGTCGTCATCGGCTCGGGCGCGACGGCACGTTCCGTCGTCGCCGCTCTGTCGCGTCTCGGCGTGCGCGAGGTGATGTTCGTCGTGCGCGAGCAGGCGCGCCCCGAGACGCTGGCACTGGCGCGCTCGCTGGGCATGAGCACCCGCGTCGTGCGCGAGGACGACGAGGACGCGGCGTGGGCGGTCGGCATGGCGCTGCTCGTCGTCCAGACGTCCCCGGCCGGGGGCGCGGACGCCCTCGCTGCGCGCGTCGTCGACGCCCCGTCGTTGCGCATCGGCGCGGCCGGCGGGCCGTTCGTCCTCGACGTCGTCTACGCCGATTGGCCGACGGCATTCGCCCGCACGATGAGTGCGCGCGGTGCGACCGTCGTCAGCGGCCTCGACATGCTCGTGCACCAGGCCGCGGCACAGTTCGAGCTGTTCACCGGCCACACTGCCCCCATCGCGGACATGATGGAGGCCGGGCGCGCCGCCGTGAAATGATCGGCCGCATGCTTCGTTGGTTGACCGCAGGTGAATCGCACGGCCCGGCCCTCATGGGCGTCATCGAGGGGCTGCCCGCCGGCGTCGAGGTGACGTCGCAGAACATCTCCGACGCCCTCGCGCGCCGTCGCCTCGGCTACGGGCGCGGCGCCCGCATGAAGTTCGAGCAGGACGTCGTGACGTTCGTCGGCGGCCTGCGTCACGGCGTGACGCTCGGTTCGCCGCTCGCGCTGCAGATCGGCAACAGCGAATGGCCGAAATGGGAGACCGTCATGTCGCCCGATCCGGTCGAGGCATCCGCGTACGAGGCGTCGAACGACGTCAACGCCGAGAAGGAGATCGCGCGCAACAAGCCGTTGACGCGCCCGCGCCCCGGCCACGCCGACCTCGTCGGCATGCAGAAGTACGGCTTCGCCGACGCCCGCCCCGTCCTCGAACGCGCCTCCGCGCGCGAGACCGCGGCGCGCGTCGCCCTCGGTGAGGTCGCCGCGCGCTTCCTCGAGCAGGCCTACGGCATCCGGCTCGTCTCGCACACCGTCGCCGTCGGGACGGCCGCCGTCGCCGACGACTCACCGCTGCCGCACCCCGACGACGTCGCGGCCCTCGACGCCGACCCCGTGCGCACCCTCGACGCCGACGGCTCGGCGCGCATGGTCGCCGAGATCGACGCGGCGAAGAAGGCGGGCGACACGCTCGGCGGCGTCGTCGAGGTCTGCGCCTACGGTCTGCCCCCGGGCCTCGGCTCGCACGTACATTGGGACCGCCGCCTCGACGCGCGCCTCGCCGCCGCGATGATGGGCATCCAGGCGATCAAGGGTGTCGAGATCGGTGACGGGTTCACTACGGCCGCGCGCCGCGGTTCGGCCGCTCACGACGAGATGGTGCGCGGTGACGACGGCGTCATCCGTCGCCAGTCGAACCGTGCCGGTGGCACCGAGGGCGGCATGTCGACCGGTGACGTGCTGCGGGTGCGCGCCGCGATGAAGCCCATCTCGACGGTGCCGCGGGCGCTCGCGACCGTCGACGTCGCGACGGGTGAGGCCGCGACGGCGATCCACCAGCGTTCCGACGTCTGCGCCGTTCCGGCGGCTGGCGTCGTCGCGGAGGCGATGGTCGCGCTCGTACTCGCCGAGGCGTGCGTCGAGAAGTTCGGTGGAGACTCGGTCGCCGAGACGCGGCGCAACCTCGAGAGCTACCTCGCCAACATCCCCGATCTGCTCACGACGTGGGAGTGAGCGCGCCACCGACGCCTGCGGCTGACGCCGAGCGCCACCACCCGCGTCCCCGCGCCGTGCTCGTCGGGCCGATGGCGTCCGGCAAGTCGTCCGTCGGGCGCTCCCTCGCGGCGCGCTGGGGCGTCGAACTGCGCGACAGCGACGCGCTCATCGTCGAACGCCTCGGCTGCTCGATCAGTGACTACTTCGCGACGCACGGCGAGGCCGCGTTCCGCGAGGTCGAGCGCGACGTCATCACCGAGCAGCTCGGCACGTTCGACGGAGTCCTCGCGCTCGGTGGCGGGGCGGTGCTCGACGACTCGACGCGGGCGGCGCTGCGCGAGCACACCGTCGTCTACCTGACCGTCGACGAACGCAACGCCGGCTACCGCATCCGCGGCGACGTGACGCGCCCGATCCTCGCGAACGGTGGCATCGACACGTGGCGGCGCATCTTCGCCGAACGCCGACGGCTCTACGAGGAGGTCGCGACGGTCACCGTCGACACCTCGCGCGGGACGACGGGTGCCTCGGCCACGCGCATCATCGAGGCGCTCGTCGCGGCCGAGCACGAGACACCCGTCTCGACCGGTGGAAAGCGCCCGTTGCCGTCTTCGGTGGCAGCGACGATCGCGCGACGACGCATCCTCGGAGCCACACGAGGCGGCCGGACGCGCCGCGACGAAGGAGAGACGCCATGAGCATCATCAGTGTGGGAACCGCGTATGCCGTGCACATCGGCGAGGGGGTGCTGCAAGACCTCGCGGGCACCGTCCCGGCCGGGGTGGCGCGGGCACTGATCGTCGAGCAGGCGGCGGTGACGGCGATTGCCGACCGCGTCGAAGAAGCGCTGCGTGGCCGCGGCATCGACGTCGTGCGCGAGGTCGTGCCCAACGGCGAGGCTGCCAAGACGATCGAGGTGAGCGCGCGCCTGTGGGGCGTCATGGCGCGAGCCGGCTTCACGCGCACCGACGTCGTCGTCGGCGTCGGCGGGGGAGCGGTGACCGACCTCGCCGGCTGGGTTGCCGCGTCGTGGCTGCGCGGCGTGGGCGTCATCCAGGTGCCGACGACGGTGCTCGCGATGGTCGACGCGGCGGTCGGCGGCAAGACCGGCATCAACATCGCCGAGGGCAAGAACCTCGTCGGCGCGTTCCACGAGCCGCTCGCCGTGTTCGCCGACCTCGCCACGGTGCGGACGCTACCCGAACGCGACGTCGCGGCCGGGCTCGCAGAGGTCGTCAAGTGCGGTTTCATCCGCGACGAACGGATCCTCGAACTCGTCGAGGCCGACCCGGCTGCGTGCCTCGACGTGACGAGCCCGCAGCTCGTGGAACTCGTCGAGCGGGCCATCAGCGTCAAGGCCTCGGTCGTGGCGGCCGACCTCAAGGAATCGAACCTGCGCGAGATCCTCAACTACGGCCACACATTCGCGCACGCCATCGAGCAGCTCGAGAACTACACCTGGCGACACGGTGACGCCGTCGCCGTCGGCTGCGTGTTCGCCGCCGAACTGGCCTGCGCGGCAGGCGTGCTCGGGCGCAACGATGTGGAGCGGCAGCGCGCCGTCATCACCTCGCTCGGGCTGCCGACGACGTACGCGGGCGGTGACTTCGACGAGATGCTCACCGTCATGGGGCGTGACAAGAAGACGCGCGGCACGACGCTGCGCTTCGTCGTCCTGCACGGCATCGGCGACGTCCACCGCCTCGAAGGCCCGACGCGCGAGCAGCTGCGCGCAGCCTTCGACGCGGTGACTGGCTGAGACGCACCGTTCAGCGCGTCGGCTGCTCCTTCTTCGCCGTCTCGCGGTCACCGGCGGCGGTGCCGGCGTTCTCGAAGTCGCCGGCGACCATGATGTCGGTGATCTCGCGCGCCAGTTCGTCGCCGAGGCGCCCCCAGTCGGGCTGGTAGCCGAAGACGTCGGCGAGGCCGGTGCCCTTGCGCATCCCGTCGAGCAATTCGACGTCGTCGGGCGTCAGCAGACCGGGGTGCGCGACGCCGACGGCGTCACTGATCTTCAGCAGGTCCTTGCGCAGCGCGACGAGGTAGTTCGCGAGGCGAACCTTCTTGAGCTCGGGGTCAAGGCCGTGCGCGAGCCACGCGTTCTGCGTCGCGACGCCCGTCGGGCAGGTGTCCTCGTGGCACTTCTGCGTCTGCAGGCAGCCGATCGACAGCATCGCCTCGCGCGCGACGTTGATCATGTCGGCCCCCATCGCGAACGCCTGCGCCGCCGTGATCGGCAGGCCGAGCTTGCCGGAGGCGATGAACACGACGTCGTCGGTGAGGCCGGCCTCCGCGAACAGGGCGTAGACGCGCGAGAAGCCGACGGCCCAGGGGAGCGCGACCGAGTCGGAGAACACGACGGGCGCCGCACCCGTGCCACCCTCGCCGCCGTCGATCGTCACGAAGTCGACTCCGCGGCGCGGGCCGTCGACGCTCGACATCGCTGCCGTCAGCTGCTGCCAGAAACCCATCTCGCCGACGGCCGACTTGATGCCCACGGGCAGGCCGGTGCGCTCGGCGATCCTCTCGACGAGGTCGAGCATCGAGTCGATGTCGTGGAACGCGGTGTGCCGTGACGGCGAGACGACGGTCTCGCCCTGCGGGACGCCGCGGATGTCGGCGATCTCCTTCGTCACCTTCGCGCCGGGCAGGACGCCGCCGAGGCCCGGTTTGGCGCCTTGGGAGAGCTTGATCTCGATGGCCCTGACGGGCGCCGACTCGACGACGGTGACGAGCTTGTCGAGGTCCAAGTGGCCGTCTTCGGCACGGCAGCCGAAGTAGCCGGTGCCGATCTGCAGGATGAGGTCGCCGCCGCTTCGGTGATAGGTGGACAACCCGCCCTCGCCGGTGTTGTGCATCGCCCCGGCGAGTGCGACGCCCTTGTTGAGCGCGGTGATCGCCGCGCCGGAGAGCGAGCCGAAGCTCATCGCGGAGACGTTGACGACCGAGCGCGGACGGAACGCCTTGGCGCGTCCGCGGGCGCCGCCGAGCACCTTCGCACAGGGGATGGCGTGGTCGTCGGTCTCCGCGGCATGCGACTGCGCGAACGTGCGGTGCTTGACGATCGGGTAGCCCTCGTTGCACTCGAGGTCGTTGTCGGTGCCGAAGCCGACGTAGTTGTTGACGCCCTTGGCCGAGCGGTAGATCCAGGCGCGCTGGTCGCGGCTGAACGGGCGCTCCTCGTCGTTGCCGGCGACGATGTACTGCCGCATCTCGGGGCCGATCAGCTCGATCGCGTAGCGCGCGTGGCCGAGGACGGGGAAGTTGCGCAGCAGCGAGTGGTTCTTCTGCGTGAGGTCGTAGGCGGCGACACCGGCCGTGCCGAGTGCGGGCAGGGCGGCTACGAGGCGAGTCCACTTCATGCGCCAAGTATGGCGAGGCTCGACGTGAAATGCATCACGCGCAGGTGTGGAACGTCGATCGGGGGAGGTGCGCTCACACGATAGACTCGATGCTGATGCCCGTGCGCCTGCGCGGGCGATTGTTGACCGGCCGCGCGGATCACCGTCCGCAGCGGCATCACCCGGGTGCGCGTTCACGGGGCCGACGAGCCCTGGCGCTGCCCGATGAACGAAGGCGGATCTCCATGGCGAGCACGAACGACCTCAAGAACGGCATGGTTCTCAAGATCGACAACGGGCTGTGGTCCGTCGTCGAGTTCCAGCACGTCAAGCCCGGCAAGGGCCCGGCCTTCGTCCGCACGAAGCTCAAGAACGTCATGAGCGGCAAGATCGTCGACAAGACGTTCAACGCCGGCGTCAAGGTCGAGACGGCCAACGTCGACCGCTCCGACATGCAGTACCTCTACAAGGACGGCGACGACTACGTGTTCATGGACACGAAGACGTACGACCAGATCAACATCCCGGCCACCGCCGTCGGCGACGCCGCGAACTTCCTGCTCGAGAACCAAGAGGCGATCGTCGCGCAGAACGACGGCACCGTCCTCTACGTCGAGCTGCCTGCGTCCGTCGTCCTGGAGATCACGCACACCGAGCCGGGCCTGCAGGGCGACCGCTCCACCGGTGGCACGAAGCCCGCGACGCTCGAGACGGGCGCCGAGATCCAGGTGCCGCTGTTCCTCGAGCAGGGCACGAAGGTCAAGGTCGACACGCGCGACGGCTCCTACCTCGGCCGCGTCTCCTGATCGATGGGTGCTCGCACCAAGGCGCGCAAGCGCGCCCTCGACCTGTTGTTCGAAGCCGAGCAGCGTGAGATCAACGCGAAGGACCTGCTCGACGAGCGCGTCCTCGCGCCCGTGACGCCGGCTCCGTTGCCGGAGTACACCGCGGTGCTCGTGCGCGGCGTCGTCGACCACTGGCGCACGATCAACGAAGCGCTCGAGACGTACGCACGCGGTTGGACGCTCGATCGCATGCCCGCCGTCGATCGCGCGCTGCTGCGCGTCGCGGCCTACGAGGTGCTCTACGTCGACGACGTGCCCGACGGCGTCGCCGTCTCCGAGGCCAAGAACCTGGCGACCGAGCTGTCGACCGACAACTCGCCGCAGTTCATCGGTGGTCTGCTGACCAAGCTGTCCGAAGTGAAGTCGAGCATCGTCGACTGACGGCCCCGTCCACCGTTCACATGACACGACCCACCCGTTCGCGCGGGTGGGTCGTGTCATGTCGCTCGCATGGGCCTGAGTGCCGCGATAGGCTCGGATCATGCCCGTCGCCTCCCTCTCCGATGTCGAACACGCGCAGCGAGTGCTGTTGTACGGCGTCACGGGATCGGGCAAGTCGACGGCGGCGGCGCGGCTCGGCGCTGCCCTGGGGCTGCCCGTCCACCTCGTCGACGACGAGGTCGGGTGGCTGCCCGGTTGGATCGAGCGTCCGCAGGATGAGCAGCGGGCTCTGGCGCACCAGATGGCGAGCGCACAGGGCTGGGTCGTCGATTCGGCGTACGGCGCCTGGAGGGACGTCATGCTCGAGCGGGCGCAGGTCGTCATCGCGCTCGACTACTCGCGTGCCCTCACCCTCTCCCGCCTCGTGCGCCGCTGCGTCCATCGCCTCACCACTCGCACGCCCGTGTGCAACGGGAACACGGAGAGCGTGCGACAGCTGTTCTCGCGCAACTCCATCGTGCGGTGGCACTTCTCATCGTTCGCGCGCAAACGCGAGCGCATGCGCCGTTGGGAGGCTGCGCCGGAGGGGGTGCCCGTGCTGCGGCTGACGCATCCGCGCGCGTTCGACCGGCTCGTCCAGTCGCTGGAGCTGGACAACATCGGGGCCGCGTCGCGAGAAGCAGCGCTGCGGCACGGCGGCATCGATGACCTGCCCGCCCCGGCCGGTGACGACGCGGCGCGCTTCGTCGAGTTCTGAACGTTCATTCACGGTGTCCGACCTCGGAGACTGCCAAGAGCAGGTCATTAGGCCGAGTGCCGGGGTCCCAACAGGACGACGCCGGTCAGGCGTGGCCGGCGAGGCGCGATAAGGTGGGCAGCGGAATCATCCTTTAACGATCCGTCCTGTGAGGCGGCGAAGGAGGCCTGCGCATGACGCGCGACGCTCTCGGCGTACCCGGTGACGGGGACGTCTCGACATCACGAACCACTCCCGACGACGGCCGCGTGGTCCTGTCGGCCCCCGAGATCGGTCGCGCTCTGCGCCGCATCTCTCACGAGATCCTCGAACGCAACAAGGGCGCGGACGATCTCGTCCTTCTTGGCATCCCGACGCGTGGCGCTCACCTCGCCCGCCGACTGGCCGACGCGCTCAAGGACGTCGAAGGCATCGACATCCCCGTCGGCACGCTCGACGTCACGATGTACCGCGACGACCTGCGTGCCAACCCCGCCCGCGTGGCGCATCAGAGCGACATCCCCGCAGCCGGCATCGACGGGCGCACCGTCGTCCTCGTCGACGACGTGCTCTTCTCCGGACGCACCGTGCGCGCAGCCCTCGACGCGCTCGGTGACCTCGGGCGCCCCAAGGCCGTCCGCCTCGCCGTCCTCGTCGACCGCGGCCACCGCGAACTGCCGATCCGCGCTGATCACGTCGGCAAGAATCTGCCGACGGCGACGAGCGAGCACGTGCGCGTACGCGTCGCCGAGACCGACGGCAGCGACGAGGTGCGCATCAGCGGCCCCGCCGCGCCGCAGCAGCGAAAGGACGCGTCGTGAAGCACCTCCTGTCGGCCGCAGACCTCACCCACGACGACGCCGAGATGATCCTCGAGACGGCCGCCGCCATGCACGACGTGCAGAACCGCGAGGTCAAGAAACTGCCCGCGCTGCGCGGACGCACCGTGGTCAACCTGTTCTTCGAGGACTCGACGCGCACCCGCAGCTCCTTCGAGATCGCCGGGAAATGGCTGTCTGCGGACGTCATCAACGTCAGTGCGAAGGGCTCGAGCGTCAGCAAGGGCGAGTCGCTACGCGACACCGTGATGACGGTCGCGGCCATGGGCGTCGACGGCCTCGTCATCCGCCACAACCGCAGCGGAGCGCCGCTGCAGGTGAGCCAGTGGGTCGACTGCATGGTGGTCAACGCCGGCGACGGCACCCACGAGCACCCGACGCAGGCGCTGCTCGACGCCTACACGATGCAGGCGCAGCTCGGCACGCTCGAGGGCAAGCACGTCGCGATCGTCGGTGACCTCACGCACAGTCGCGTCGTGCGCTCCAACCTCATCCTGCTCAAGACCCTCGGCGCGCACGTCACGCTCGTCGCGCCGCCGACGCTCATGCCGTCCGGCATCGCCGCCTGGGCTGCGCGCGACGGCTTCGACGTCAGCTACGACCTCGACGCCGTGCTGCCGCACGTCGACGCCGTCATGATGCTGCGCGTGCAGCGCGAACGCATGTCCGGCGGCTACTTCCCGACGCCGCGCGAGTACACCGTCGGGTATGGCCTGACGCGCGACCGCCTCGCGCTGCTGCCGCAGCATGCCGTCATCTGCCACCCGGGCCCGATGAACCGCGGCCTCGAGATCAGCCCCGACGCCGCCGACGAAGCACGCTCGAAGGTGCTCGACCAGGTGAGCGCCGGCGTCGCCGTGCGCATGAGCGTCCTGTACCACCTGCTCGCCTCGAACTCGACGGAAGGAGCTCAGGCATGAGCGACCACGCAGGCCCCGTTCTCATCACCGGCGCCGACGTCGTCGGCACCGGCGCGGCCGACATCCTCGTGCGTGACGGCGCCATCGCCGAGATCGGTACGAACCTCGACGCCGCCGGCGCGACGCGCGTCGACGCCGACGGACTCGTCGCGCTGCCCGGCCTCGTAGACCTCCACACCCACCTGCGCGAACCGGGCCGCGAGGACGCCGAGACGATCGCGACGGGTTCGGCGGCTGCCGCCGCCGGCGGCTTCACGTCCGTATTCGCGATGGCCAACACGAACCCCGTGACGGACACCGCCGAGGCCGCGGAGCGCATCGCCGAACTCGGGGAGCGCGTCGGGCTCGTCGACGTCCACCCCATCGGCGCCGTGACGAAGAACCTCGCCGGCGAGGAACTCGCCGAGCTCGGCCTCATGGCCCGCTCGCGCGCCGCCGTCCGGGTCTTCTCCGACGACGGCAAGTGCGTGCACGACAGCCGCCTCATGCGTCGCGCGCTCGAGTACGTCAAGGCGTTCGACGGCGTCGTCAGCCAGCATGCGCAGGACCCGAACCTCGCGGACGGCCAGGCCTGCTGCCACGAGGGTGAGATCTCCGGACGTCTCGGTCTGCCCGGTTGGCCCGGCGTCGCGGAGGAGGTCATCGTCGCGCGTGACGTCATGCTCGCGCGCCACACCGGCAGCCGCGTCCACGTCGCGCACGCGTCGACGGCGGGCACCGTCGAGGTGCTGCGCTGGGCGAAGTCGCTCGGCATCGCCGTGACCGCGGAGGCCACCCCACACCACCTCATGCTGCCGACGGACCTCGTCGAGAGCTACGACCCGGTCTACAAGGTCAACCCGCCGCTACGCCCGAGCGAGGACATCGAGGCCGTGCGCGAGGCGCTCGCCGACGGCACGATCGACATCGTCGCGACCGACCACGCGCCGCACGCGCGCCACGACAAGGAGCACGCGTTCGCGGACGCCGTGTTCGGCATGCTCGGCCTCGAGCAGGCGCTCGCCGTCGTCCACACGACGATGGTCGCCACGGGCCGCATGACGTGGCAGCAGGTCGCCGATGCGATGTCGACGAAGCCCGCCGCGATCGCCCGGCTGGGCTCGCACGGCCAGGGCCTCGTCGCCGGCGCACCCGCCAACATCACGCTCTTCGACCCGTCCGTCACCGTCACGGTGAACAAGGACGACTCGAAGTCGCTTTCCCGCAACAACCCCTGGCACGGCCGCACGCTCGAGGGCGCTGTGGTCTCGACGTACCTGCGCGGACGTCGCACCTTCCACGACGGAGAGGTTCAGCAGTGAACGACACCACCCCCGCCACGACGAAGCGCGCCAGTGCGTTCGTCTCGCGCGAACCGGCCTGCCTCGTCCTCGAGGACGGCCGCATCTTCCGCGGCCGCAGCTACGGCGCGATCGGCATGACGTTCGGTGAGGCCGTGTTCTCGACCGGCATGTCCGGCTACCAGGAGACGCTGACGGACCCGAGCTACCACAAGCAGGTCGTCGTCATGACGGCCCCGCACGTCGGCAACACGGGCATGAACGACGAGGACTACGAGTCGGGCAAGATCTGGGTGGCCGGCTACGTCGTGCGCGACCCCGCCCTCCGCCCGTCGAACTGGCGCTCGGTGCGCACCCTCGAGGACGACCTCGCCGAGCAGGGCATCGTCGGTATCTGCGACATCGACACACGCGCCCTGACGCGCCACCTGCGCGAGCGCGGCGCGATGCGCGTCGGTGTGTTCTCGGGTGCGGACGCCGCGAACAGCGACGCCGACCTGCTCGACGCGGTGAAGAACGCCCCGCAGATGGAGGGCTCCGAGCTCGCATCCGAGGTCGCGACGAAGGAGGCATACGTCGTCGAGGCGAAGGGTGAGAAGAAGTTCACCGTCGCGGCCGTCGACCTCGGTATCAAGTCGAACACGCCGCGGATGATGAGCGAGCGGGGCATCGAGGTGCACGTGCTGCCGGCGACGGTGGCGCTCGACGACATCACGGCGATCAACCCCGACGGCGTGTTCTTCTCGAACGGCCCCGGCGACCCGGCGACGGCGCCGCAGGTCGAGCTGCTGCGCGACGTGCTCGCGGCCGGCATCCCGTACTTCGGCATCTGCTTCGGCAACCAGCTGCTCGGGCGCGCGCTCGGGTTCGGCACGTACAAGCTGAAGTACGGCCACCGCGGCATCAACGTGCCGGTGCTCGACAAGGCGAGCGGCACCGTCGAGATCACCGCGCAGAACCACGGCTTCGCCGTCGACGCCCCGATCGAGGGATCGACGCAGGCGCCCAGCGACGCCGAACACGGCACGAGCTTCGGGCGCGTCGAGGTCTCGCACGTGTGCCTCAACGACGACGTCGTCGAAGGCCTGCGTTGCCTCGACATCCCGGCGTTCTCCGTCCAGTACCACCCCGAAGCCGCGGCCGGCCCGCACGACGCGGCATATCTGTTCGACCGCTTCGTCGAGATGATGAGCGACAACCAGAAGGTGAACGCCTGATGCCCAAGAACACCGACATCAAGAGCGTCCTCGTCATCGGCTCCGGCCCGATCGTCATCGGTCAGGCCGCCGAGTTCGACTACTCGGGGACGCAGGCCTGCCGCGTCCTGCGCGAGGAGGGCCTGCGCGTCATCCTCGTCAACTCGAACCCGGCGACGATCATGACCGACCCGGAGACGGCCGACGTCACGTACGTCGAGCCGATCACGCCGGAGATCGTGGAATCGATCATCGCCAAGGAGCGCCCGGACGCGGTGCTCGCGACTCTCGGTGGTCAGACCGCGCTCAACACCGCGATCGCGCTGCACAAGAACGGCGTCCTCGAGAAGTACGGCTGCCCGCTCATCGGCGCCAACGTCGAGGCGATCGAGCTCGGCGAGGACCGTGAGAAGTTCAAGGGCGTCGTCGAGCGCTGCGGCGCCGAATCGGCCAAGAGCCACATCTGCCACACGATGGACGAGGTGCTCGCCGCCGCCGACGACCTCGGCTACCCCGTCGTCGTGCGCCCGTCGTTCACGATGGGCGGCCTCGGTTCCGGCTTCGCCTACGACGAGACCGACCTGCGCCGTATGGCCGGCGCGGGCCTGCAGGCGAGCCCCGTGACCGAGGTGCTGCTCGAGGAGTCGATCCTCGGGTGGAAGGAGTACGAGCTCGAGGTCATGCGCGACCACGCCGACAACGTCGTCGTCGTCTGCTCGATCGAGAACTTCGACCCGATGGGCGTGCACACCGGTGACTCGATCACCGTGGCGCCCGCTCTGACGCTCACCGACCGCGAGTACCAGCGCATGCGCGACGTCGGCATCGCCGTCATCCGCGAGGTCGGCGTCGATACCGGTGGCTGCAACATCCAGTTCGCCATCAACCCGGCCGACGGGCGCATGATCGTCATCGAGATGAACCCGCGCGTGTCGCGTTCCTCGGCGCTCGCGTCGAAGGCGACCGGCTTCCCGATCGCGAAGATCGCCGCGAAGATGGCCATCGGTTACTCGCTCGACGAGGTGCCGAACGACATCACCGCCGAGACCCCGGCGAGCTTCGAGCCGACGCTCGACTACATCGTCGTCAAGGTGCCGCGCTTCGCGTTCGAGAAGTTCCCCGCCGCCGACCGCACGCTGACGACGACGATGAAGTCCGTCGGCGAGGCGATGGCGCTGGGCCGCAACTTCACCGAGGCGCTGCAGAAGGCGCTGCGCTCGATCGAACGCAGCGACGGCCAGTTCCACTGGGATCCGGCGAGCGAGGTGACGAGCCGCGACGAGGCACTCGAGATCCTCGAGCGCTCCAAGCAGCCGACGGACGGACGCATCGTCCTCGTGCAGCAGGCGCTGCGCGCGGGCCTCAGCGTCGAGGAGGTGCACGAGGCGACGAAGATCGACCCGTGGTTCCTCGACCAGATGCAGCTCATCAACGACGTCGCGTCCGAGATCGCGGCGGCGCCCCAGCTGACGCCCGACCTGCTGCGCCTGGCGAAGAAGCACGGTTTCTCCGACTCCCAGATCGCGCAGCTGACGGGCATGAAGCAGGACGTCGTGCGCGGCGTGCGTCATGCCCTCGGCGTGCGCCCGGTCTACAAGACGGTCGACACGTGCGCCGCCGAGTTCGCTGCCCAGACGCCGTACTACTACTCCTCCTACGACGAGGAGAGCGAGGTGCTGCC
The DNA here is from genome assembly GCF_044909235.1 of Dermacoccus sp. GAS27A. Taxonomy (NCBI): domain Bacteria; kingdom Bacillati; phylum Actinomycetota; class Actinomycetes; order Micrococcales; family Dermacoccaceae; genus Dermacoccus; species Dermacoccus sp. GAS27A. The sequence continues at coordinate 50,944 of NZ_JBIYDW010000004.1, forward strand.
GCGCGAGAAGCCGGCCGTCATCATCCTCGGATCGGGCCCGAACCGCATCGGTCAGGGCATCGAGTTCGACTACTCGTGCGTGCACGCCTCGTTCGCGCTGCGTGACGCCGGGTACGACACGATCATGGTCAACTGCAACCCCGAGACCGTCTCGACGGACTACGACACGAGCTCGCGCCTGTACTTCGAGCCGCTGACGCTCGAGGACGTGCTCGAGGTCGTCCACGCCGAGAGCGAGGCCGGCCCGATCGCGGGCGTCATCGTCCAGCTCGGCGGTCAGACGCCGCTCGGGCTCGCGAAGGCGCTCAAGGACGAGGGGGTGCCGATCGTCGGCACCTCGCCGGAGGCCATCGACCTGGCGGAGGACCGCGGCGCGTTCGGGCGCGTGCTCGCCGAGGCGAAGCTGCCCGCGCCGCGTCACGGCATCGCCTTCTCGGCCGAGGAGGCCATCGAGGTCGCCCGCGAGATCGGCTACCCCGTGCTCGTGCGCCCGAGCTACGTGCTCGGCGGGCGCGGCATGGAGATCGTCTACGACGACGAGACGCTGCGCGGCTACGTCACGCGCGCGACGACGGCGTCGCCGGAGCACCCCGTGCTCGTGGACCGCTTCCTCGACGAGGCGATCGAGATCGACGTCGACGCGCTCTTCGACGGCGAGGACATGTACCTCGGCGGCATCATGGAGCACGTCGAGGAGGCCGGCATCCACTCCGGTGACTCCGCGTGCGTCCTGCCGCCCGCGACCCTCGGCACCGAAGAGCTCGAGCGCGTGCGCGCCTCGACGCTGGCGCTCGCGCAGGGCATCGGCGTGCGCGGCCTGATGAACGTGCAGTTCGCGCTCGCGCAAGACGTGCTCTACGTCCTCGAGGCCAACCCGCGCGCCTCGCGCACCGTCCCGTTCGTCGCGAAGGCGACGTCTGTGCCGCTCGCGAAGGCCGCGGCGCGCGTCATGCTCGGCGCCTCGATCGCCGACCTGCGCACCGAAGGGCTGCTACCGCCGAGCGGCGACGGCGCCAAGCTGCCGATGGACGCGCCCGTCGCCGTCAAGGAGGCCGTGCTGCCCTTCCAGCGCTTCCGCACCGCCGAGGGGCAGGTCGTCGACTCGCTGCTCGGGCCGGAGATGCGCTCCACGGGTGAGGTCATGGGCATCGACGCCGACTTCGCCACGTCGTTCGCCAAGGCGCAGCTCGGCGCAGGGCAGGGGCTGCCGACGTCAGGCACCGTGTTCGTCTCGTGCGCGAACCGCGACAAGCGCGCGATGCTGTTCCCGATCAAGCGTCTCGTCGACCTCGGCTTCGAGATCCTCGCGACGCCCGGGACGTCGGATGTGCTGCGCCGCAACGGAATCGCCTCGACCGTGGTGCGCAAGCACTCCGAAGGCCCCGGGCCGGACGGGGAGAAGACGATCGTGTCGCAGATCCTCGACGGCGAGGTCGCGATGATCGTCAACACGCCGTCCGGGTCGGATGCACGCGCTGACGGCTACGCGATCCGCGCGGCAGGGACGTCGATGAACGCGCCGATCCTCACGACGGTGCAGGAGCTCGCGGCCGCCGTGCAGGCCATCGAGGCCAGCATGCACGGCTCGTACGCGGTGAAGTCGCTGCAGGAGCACGCACGCGACCTCGACATGTACGGCACGCGCTGAGGCAGGTCGACATCGCCGGATCGACGCCGGTGACGGCTGCGACGACCTCGGGTGACGAGGGTGCCGTGAGTGGCTCCCGAGAGCCCAAGGACGTCGTCGCCGTCACCGGTGAACTCATCTCGACGCGACGTGTCGGCGCGTTCGTCGCGCACACGTTCGTCGCGGCGGGCATCGCCGAACTCGCGCGACCGGGGCAGCTCGTCTCGCTCGCCGTCGGAGACGACGCCTCCGCCATCGTGACGCGCCGTGCCCTGCCGCTTCGCTCGGTGACGCCGAGCGGCACGTACGGCGGCACCGTCGAGGTCGTCGTCGACCCCGATGCGGACGCCGGTTCGGCGTGGCTGGCTGCGCGGCGCCTGCACGACGAGGTGAGCATCCTCGGCCCGCTCGGACGGGGTTTCCCGATTCCGACGAACCCGGTGCCCGTCGTCGTCGCAGCGGTCGGGGCGGGCGCGGCGTCGACCGTGTGGCTCGTCGAGACGCTGCGCCGCGCGGGCTGCCAGGTACCGCGGGTCGTCATCGGCGGTGAGGACGAGCGTCGGCTGCTCGGCGTCATCGAGGCGCGACGGCTCGTCGGCAGCGTCACGACGGTGGTGCCCGACGCGGGCGCGGGGGAGGACCTCGCGTATCGCGTGCAGGTGGCGCTGGATGCAACGCTGCGTCAGCACGAGACGGCCCTCGTGTATGCGAGCGGCGACGTGACGTCCTTGGCCGCGATCACCGCTGCGGCGCAACGGCATTCGGTTCCCGTGCAGGCCGCGTTCGGCGTGCCGATGCCCTGTGGAACCGGGTTGTGCAGGGCGTGCGCGCTGCCCGTCGCGAACGCGGCCGGGGAGGTGACGCCCGTGCGTTGCTGCACCGAAGGGCCCGTCCTGCCCGCCGATCGGATGGCGTGGGCGCAGTTGCTCGAGGTCTCGGCATGAGCGGGGCACTCTCGACGACGCTGGGGTTGAACAAGCTCGACTCACCCTTCATCGCGGCTTCTGGGTGTGCGGGGTACGGGCACGAACTCGTGCGCTGGGGTGGGCTCGGCGCGTTCGGTGCGCTCGTCACGCCGTCGCTGACGGTGGAGGCGCAGGACGCGTCGCGCGAACGCGTCATCGTCGAATCGCCGTCAGGGATCGTGCACCCGCACGACACGCCCAACGTCGGCGCGAACTCGCTCAGCGCGACGCGTCTGCCGTGGGAGGTGACGGCGCCGACACCCGTCATCGTCTCCATCGCGGGTGCGACGAGCGGCGACTTCGCCGACGCGGCCGCGGCCGTACGGCGACGGACGGCGCTGCGTGGGGTGCTCGGCGTCGAGGTCAATCTCTCGGTCGCCAACGAGGCGAACAACGGGCGAGCGTTCGCCGGCGACGAGTACGCAGTGACGAAGGTGATCGCGCGCGTGCGGGAGCACCTGCCGCGCAACGTCATGCTCGCGGCGAAGCTGACGCTCGGTACCGACCTCGTCGAGTTGTCGCGCGCCTGCCTCAAGTCGGGTGCTGACGCACTCGTGCTCGGGCACGCTCCGGTCGCCTCCAGCATCGACGTGACGACGCTGCGCCCGCGCGCGGGCACCCGTGCTGCGATGGCCGGGCCGGCGTTGCTGCCGCTGACGGTCGGTGGCGTGTTCGAGGTGACGGCCGCCATGGTGGCCGGTCGGTTGCCGACGGCACCCATCATCGCCGGGGGAGGTATCGCGAGCGTCGACGCCGTCGTGCAGGCGCTCGCCGCGGGAGCTTCGGCCGTCCAGGTGGGTTCGGCGCTCTTCCGCGATCCACGCGCCGGGGTGACGCTGCGGGACGGGCTTGCCGGTTTCCTCGCCGAGCGCGATCTCACCGTCGCCGGGCTCGTCGGGGCGGCGCATGCGTGACGTGACGCGCCGTGTGGTCGTGCACGACAGCGACCGCCACGCCATGGAAGCGCGTGCATTCCGCGTGCGATCGACGGCGGTTCGGCTCGTGCGTGACGCCGGCAAGCATGTCATCCAGGCGCGCTGGGCCTCATCCTCGAACGGCCCACGGCGGCCGGGCTCGTGCGCGAGGCAGCCAGGGCCGAAGTCCTTTCCTGTTCATGTTTCGTCTTCACGGAGGTTCCCATGACCACATCTGCTGAACCCGCTGCACTTGACGGTGCCGGTTTCGGCGCTCGGCTCGCGGCGACGCAGGCGCGCTTCGGGCCGGCGTGCGTCGGCATCGACCCGCACCGCTCGCTCGTCGAGTCGTGGGGGCTCGATTACTCCTACTCCGGTGTCGAGCGGTTCGCGCTGACGTGCGTCGAGGCGTTCGGTGGGCGGGTCGCATCGGTGAAACCGCAGTCCGCCTTCTTCGAGGTGTTCGGCGCGCGGGGGGTGGCGCTGCTGGAGCGCGTGACCGCGCAGCTGCGCGCGGCGGGAACGCTCGTCGTCCTCGACGTGAAGCGCGGCGACATCGGCACGACGATGACGGCGTACGGCGAGGCGTTCCTCGGCAAGGATGCGCCGGAACCCGCGGATGCCATCACCGTGAGCCCGTACCTCGGATACGAGTCGCTGCGGCCGGCGCTCGATCTCGCGCGTGACACCGGGCGCGGCGTGTTCGTGCTCGCGCTGACGTCGAACCCGGAGGGTGCGGGCGTGCAGCACGCCGTCACGCCGGGCGGCACCGTGGCGGGCGACATCGTGGCCGCCGCGACGCGCGACAACGCCGACGCGGCAGCGCGAGGGGAGTGGGGCCACGTCGGGTTCGTCATGGGCGCGACGATCGGTTCGGCCCTCGACGACCTCGGTCTGGGTGGCGCTCTCGCTGCCTCGAACGCGCCGATCCTCGCGCCCGGTTTCGGCGCACAGGGCGGCACCGTCGAGTCGATGCGATCGGTGTTCGGCGAGTCCATCTCACGCGTCATCCCGACGACGTCACGCGACGTCCTCAAGGCTGGCCCCTCCGTCGACGGGCTCGTCGCCGCCGTCGAGCGCACGCGTGAGTCGGTGGCCGGCCTCCGCTGAGCGGAGACAGGCATCGCGAGGCGCCCGGGCCGACTTGTGCCGGCGCTCCCCAGACGGTGCAGAACCGCACCGATTGGCAGATCGGCGGCGTCGGTGCGACCTGAGATGACGCTCGTGTGGTGCGCGCACCCATGTGAAAGGATGAGCGAACCGCTGATCGGGGCGGGCGTTGACGAAAGGGCATGGCGGTGAGTGCACGACTGGTCGTTCTGGCCGGGCCGACGGCTGTCGGCAAGGGGACGGTGGCCGCGTACATCCGTGAGCACTATCCCGAGGTGTGGCTGTCGGTGTCCGCGACGACGCGCCCGCCACGTCCGGGTGAGGTGGACGGTGTTCACTACTACTTCATGACGGACGACGAGTTCGCCGAGATGGCCGCGAACGGTGGTTTCCTCGAGCACGCCATCGTCCACGGTCGGGCGTCGTACGGCACGCCGAAGGCGCCCGTGGAGCAGGCCATCGCCGACGGCCGCCTCCCGCTGCTCGAGATCGACCTGCAGGGCGCGCGTCAGGTCAAGCAGAACGCCCCCGATGCGTTCTTCGTCTTCCTCGCGCCGCCGAGCTGGGACGAACTCGTTCGCCGACTCGTCGGCCGCGGCACCGAAACCCCCGAAGAGCGTGAGCGCCGCCTCCAGACCGCGAAGGTCGAACTTGCGGCGCAGAGCGAGTTCGACCACGTCATCGTCAACGACGATGTTCGGCGTGCCTCCGAAGAACTCGTATCATTGATGAGAACACCTGAACACTGAGGCACGTTCGCCTGCCCGCTCGCCGCGCATCACGCGCAGCGACGGCGGCCACGCGCCCCGAGGAGAAGAGTGACACATGTCCGGAACGAAGGCCGAGCCCATCGGCATCACCAACCCGCCCATCGACGACCTGCTCGAGATCGCGGACAGCAAGTACGCCCTCGTCACGTACGCGAGCAAGCGCGCCCGTCAGATCAACGGCTACTACAGCCAGCTCGCCGACGGCCTGCTCGACAACGTCGGCCCGCTCGTCGACGCCCAGCCGCAGGACAAGCCGCTCTCCATCGCGCTGCGCGAGATGAACGAGGGCCTGCTCTCCATCGAGAAGCTCGAAGCCTGAGTCGATCTCGCACATGCGCATCGTTCTCGGTGTGACAGGGGGCATCGCTGCCTACAAGGCGGCGTTGCTCCTTCGCCTTTTCACAGAAGCCGGCCACGACGTGACGGTCGTGCCCACCGCGTCAGCGCTCGAGTTCGTCGGCGCCCCGACGTGGGAGGCACTCTCCGGCAAGCCCGTGCAGACAGGCGTGTTCGAGAACGTCGCGCAGGTTCCGCACGTCCGGCTCGGGCAGAACGCCGACCTCGTCGTCGTCGCCCCCGCGACGGCCGACGTCCTCGCCAAGGCCGCGGCTGGCATGGCGAACGACCTGCTCACCAACACCCTGCTGACGGCGCGCTGCCCCGTCGTCATGGCGCCGGCGATGCACACCGAGATGTGGCTGCACCCCGCGACGCAGGCGAACGTCGCGACGCTGCGCTCGCGTGGCGCGACGATCGTCGAGCCCGCGTCCGGGCGGCTGACGGGCGCCGACACCGGCGCCGGGCGCCTGCCCGACCCCGACGTCATCCGTGACGCGGCCCTCGCGGCTGCGGCGAGCGGAGAGCGACGTGGCGGCGCCACCGCGGGTGGCTTGGGCGAGACCACCGGGCGCGAGGAGGACGCCGTCACCCCGTCAGGCGCTCTGGCCGGCCGGACCGTGCTCGTCACCGCCGGCGGCACGCGCGAGGCCATCGACCCGGTGCGTTACCTCGGCAACCGCAGCAGCGGCAAGATGGGTTTCGCCATCGCGGCGGCGGCCGCCGATCGCGGCGCCGACGTCACGTTCGTCACGACGATGCAGCCCCCGGCCGACCTCGCGCAGCGCGTCCGCGTCGTCAGCGTGGAGAGCGCCCTTCAGATGCGTGACGCGGTGCTCGCGGCGACGCCCGACGTCCTCGTCATGGCGGCCGCGGTCGCCGACTTCCGTCCCGACCACGTCGCGGACGCCAAGATCAAGAAGATCCACGGCGACGACTCGGCGCCCGTCATCACCCTCGTACGCAACCCGGACATCCTCGCCGAGGCGGTGCGTCAGCGTGATGCAGAGCTTCAGCCGACAGCCCCGTCGACGAACGTGTCGAGCCGTGTCATCGTCGGCTTCGCGGCCGAGACGGGTGACGCTGACGGCGATGTTCTCCACCACGCCCGCGCGAAACTGGCCCGCAAGGGCTGCGACGTCCTCGTCGCGAACGAGGTGGGTGACGGCGTGACGTTCGGTCAGGATTCGTCGACGGCTCACCTACTGCGCCGCGGCAGTGATGACGTCGTCACGGTCGGCCCGGCGCCCAAGTCTCACATCGCGGCGGCGCTGCTCGATCTCGTCGCCGACCTCGTCCCCTCTCAGTAACATCAACGATGGGTGCGTCGCACCCAGCCAGCAGCCGCTGCCCTAAGGAGTCATTCCGTTGTCTCGTCTCTTCACGTCCGAATCCGTCACCGAGGGCCACCCCGACAAGATCTGCGACCAGATCAGTGACGCGATTCTCGACGACATGCTGCGTCAGGACCCGCAGGCCCGTGTGGCCGTCGAGACGATGGTGACGACGGGTCTCGTCCACGTCGCCGGCGAGGTGCGCACCGAGGGGTACACGGACGTCGCGAAGCTCGTGCGCAAGGTGATCACGAACGTCGGCTACGACTCGTCCGAAAAGGGTTTCGACGGCCACAGCTGCGGCATCTCCGTCTCGATCGGCGCTCAGTCCGAGGACATCGCGCAGGGCGTGGACAGCGCTCACGAGCACCGCGTCGGCGGCGGCGAGGACCCCCTCGACAGCCAGGGCGCGGGCGACCAGGGCCTCATGTTCGGCTACGCGTGCGACGACACGCCAGAGTTCATGCCGCTGCCGATCCACCTCGCGCACCGCCTCTCCGAGCGCCTGACGAGCGTCCGCAAGAACGGCGACCTCGACTACCTGCGCCCCGACGGCAAGACGCAGGTGACGATCTCCTACGACGGTGACAAGGCCGTCGCGCTCGACACGCTCGTGCTGTCGACGCAGCACGACGCCGGCATCGACCTGGACGGCCAGCTCGCGCCCGACATCACGCGTCACGTCATCGAGCCCATCATCGCGGAGCTCGCGGCGAGCGGCGTCACACTCGACACGAACGAGATGCGTCAGCTCATCAACCCGACCGGCAAGTTCGTCATCGGTGGCCCGATGGGCGACGCGGGCCTCACCGGCCGCAAGATCATCGTCGACACCTACGGCGGCATGGCCCGCCATGGCGGCGGCGCCTTCTCCGGGAAGGACCCGTCGAAGGTCGACCGTTCGGCTGCGTACGCGATGCGCTGGGTGGCGAAGAACGTCGTCGCTGCGGGCCTCGCGAAGCGCTGCGAGGTGCAGGTCGCGTACGCCATCGGCAAGGCGCAGCCCGTCGGCCTCTACGTCGAGTGCTTCGGCACGGAGACGAAGCCGCTCGACGCCATCCAGAAGGCCATCGCGGACACGTTCGACCTGCGTCCGGCCGCTATCGTCGACGCGCTCGACCTGCTGCGCCCCATCTACCAGCCGACGGCCGCGTACGGCCACTTCGGTCGCACGAGCGCCGACGGCGTCGAGAACCCCTTCACGTGGGAGCAGACGAACCGCATCGAAGAGCTGCAGCGCGCGGCCGGCTGAGAGGCGTGATCCGTGCCGCGACCCGCTCGATCGGGCGGCGGCACGGTTGCGTTCAGGCCCCGAAACTCCCGGGATGCCGGGGTTGTCGGAGCACTCGTGTAGAGATGAGGTCATGACGAGCGACGACGTGCACGCCGCGAGCAGCGAACAACTCGCGCTGCTGCGCGACGCCGCGCGCGCCAAGGCACGCGGGGACGATGCCGGCAGCGCGAAGGCTGCTACGGGCGACGGCGGGAGCGAACGGGTCGCCGTGGTCTGGCCGATGCTCGAGGTGCCGCACCTCGATCGCGAGTTCGAGTACCGCATCCCCGCCGAACTGGCCGACGACGTGCGCTTCGGCGTCGCCGTCAAGGTGCGTTTCCACGGCAAGCGCATCACCGGGTACGTCGTCGGCGTGCGCGAGACCCCCGAGTTCACCGGCACGCTGAGCCCGCTGCTCGCCGTCGTGTCGCCCGAGGCCGTGCTCACCGAGCACATCTGGCAGGTGGCGCACGCCGTTGCCGCTCGCATGGGCGGTACCGTCTCCGACGTCCTGCGCCTCGCGATCCCACCGCGGCACGCACGCGCCGAGAAGGCACTCGACGAGCGGATGGCGAATGCGTCGGCGGCGGGTCGATCGATGCCCGAGGTGGCTGAGGCCGGGAACGCTGGTCCTGACGCCGCTTCGGCTGTGCCGGCTGAGCGTGACGACGAGGCTTCGGCTGTCACGGGCGGCGCTGCTGCCCATGATGGTGCGGCTGTCGCTGATAACGAGGCTGCTCCTGGCGAGGCGCTCGCGTCGTGCGGCGGGCATGCCTCGACGAGCGCGACGTCCAGCGGCGCGGTTGCGGCCGACGGGCCTGCACCGGGCGATGATATGGCCTCGACGAGTCATGCGACGAGCGGCGCGGTGGCGGCCAGTGCGCCGGCGCCGCTCAGCGCGTGGCGTCACTACGCCGGGGGATTGAGCCTGCTCACGCATCTTGCCGCGGGGGAGAACCCGCGTGGTTCCTGGGATGTCGCGCCCGGGCTGTTCGGCCCGGATGCCTGGCCTGCCGCCGTCGCGGACGCCGCGGCAGCGGTGCGCGATTCTGGGCGCTGCACCGTCGTCGTCGTGCCCGACGGGCGGGATGTCGATCGCGTCGCCGCGGCGTGTTCGGCCCGGTTGGGCGAGGATCAAGTCGTCACCCTCACGGCGGACATGGGTCCGCAGGCCCGCTACACCGCGTTTCTCAAGGCGCTGCGCGGCCTCGCCGATGTCGTCGTCGGAACGCGCGCGGCGATGTTCGCTCCGGTGCCCGACCTCGGCCTCGTCGTGTGGTGGGACGACGCCGACACCCTTCACGTCGACCCGCACGCGCCGTATCCGCACGTCGGAGCCGTGCTCGAGACTCGCGCCGACCTCGCCCCGGCCGCCCTGTTGAGCGCGGGCGCCGTGCCGTCGGTGCGGGTGCAGGCCCAGGTCGAGGCCGGCGTCAGTGTCCCCGTCGACCCCGTCGAACGCACGAGCGCGCGCGTCGTCGTCACGGGCGACGACCGCAGCGTCGAGCGTCACGGCGCCGCAGCCCGCGCGCGCATCCCCGCCGAGGCATGGCAGGGCGCGACCCGCGCGTTGCAGGACGGGCCGGTGCTCGTCCAGGTGCCGCGCCGCGGGTACATCCCGACGATCGCGTGCGCCCGGTGCCGCACGAAGTCGACCTGCGACGTGTGCCACGGGCCGCTCGGGCTCGACGGCGAGCACAGCGCCCCGACCTGCCGGTGGTGCGGCCACGTCGCGCACGTGCTGACCTGCCCCGAGTGCGGCAGCCACGAGATCCGGTCGCTGACGATCGGGGCCGGACGCACCGCCGAAGAACTGGGCCGTGCGTTTCCCGGGGTGCCGGTGCGGCGCTCCGGGGCGCCGGACGTGCTCGCGAGCGTGCCCGACGAGCCCGCGCTCGTCATCTGCACCCCCGGTGCTGAACCCGTCGCCGAGAACGGGTACAGCGCCGCGATCCTGCTCGACGCATGGGCCCTGCTCGACCGGGGCGGGCTCGACGCCGGTCAGCGTGCCCTCACGCACTGGTGCGCCGCGGCGGGCCTCGTGCGCCCGGCGTCGACGGGCGGCGTCGTCTACCTTGCGGGCGTGCCCCGGCACGTGCCGTTTCCCGCCGTCGAGGCGCTCGTGCGTTGGGCGCCGCGGTGGTTCGCGGCGCGTGAACTCGCCGAGCGCGCCGAGGTGATGCTGCCACCCGCCACGCGGATGGCAGCGCTCGAGGGCCCGCGACGCGCGGCCGCTCGGTACGCCGAAGCGCTCGAGAAGGCGGCGCGCGAGCACGACGTCAGCGTCGACGTACTCGGCCCGCTGCCGCTGCGGCGCCGGCACGTGTTCGACCGGGCGACGCCCCAGCGTCAGGCCACGTCGTCGGACGACGACGAGTCGCTCGTGCGCTTCCTCGCGCGGTGGAACGACCCGACCGATGCAGACGTCCCGGCGCTGCTGCGCGCCCTCACCGCGTCACGCTCAGCCGCGCGCGAACCCGTCATCACGGTGCGCCTCGACCCGCTCCTGGACGGCCTGGCATGACGAGCCCGAGCCGCTCCGCCCGCTACGGTGGCGCCATGATGTCTGGACCTAACCTCACGAGCGGCCTCACCTCGAGTGCCGGCCGCCGCGCCCGGGCGATCGACCTCGACGACCTCGACGGCCCCGACGCCGGCGACCTCGCGAGCCTCGCCGACCTGGGTGACGCGCCGCAGCCGAGCCCGGTCGACATGGTCGTGTTCGACATCGGCAACGTGCTCGTGCGCTGGCAGCCGCGCGCGGCACTGCTCGACGCCGTCGGCGAGGACGCGGCGACAGCGCTGCTCACCGACCCCGAACTCGACTTCTTCGCACACAACCTCGCCGCTGACGGCGGGCGCGCGTGGCGCGAGATCGTCGCCGAGATCGACGAGCGACACCCGCACCACACGGCCGCGGCGCAGGCCTACATCGACAACTTCCACCTCGCCATCGCCGACCCGATCGCGGGCAGCGTCGCCATCGTGCGCGAACTCGCTGAGGCGGGTGTGCCACTGTTCGCGCTGACCAACTTCAGCGCCGAGCTGTTCGAGGTCGCCCGTTCGCTGCACGGCGACGTGCTCGACCTGTTCGAGGAGATCATCGTCTCCGGCGAGGAGGGCGTGACGAAGCCCGACCCGGAGATCTGGGAGATCCTCGAAGAGGTGACGCGCCACCGCGGCGGGTTGAGCGACGCCGTCTTCATCGACGACTCAGCCGCCAACGTCATGGGGGCCGAGCAAGCCGGCCTCGACGCGATCCTGTTCACCGACCCCGACACCCTGCGCGACGATCTGCGCCTGCGCGGGCTGCCGTTGGAGCCGTCAGCCGGCCCGCGCCAGACGAGTGCCGGCGTGTCCGAGACGCCCGACGGCACCGCCGGGGCCGGCGCGGCTCAGCACTAGACTGATTCCTCACGACTCACCCCCTGCGGAGCTGCGCGAGCCGCCCGCTCGAACCGACGAAGGGCCCACCAGCCGATGCGCGTAGTTTTCGCCGGAACCCCGGAGGCGGCTCTGCCGTCGTTGCGGGCCCTGCTCGATTCGGCCCACGAGGTCGTTGCCGTCGTGACGCGCCCCGAGGCGCGTCAGGGGCGCGGGCGCAAGACGTCGCCGTCGCCGGTGCACGAGCTCGCGCTCGAGGCAGGCCTCGAGGTGCTGACGCCGACGAAACCGTCCGACGACGACTTCGTCGCGCGGCTGCGCGAACTCGAGCCCGACGCCGCGCCGATCGTCGCGTACGGCGGGCTCATCCCGCCGTCGGTGCTCGCGATTCCGCGGCACGGCTGGATCAACCTGCACTTCTCGCTGCTGCCCGCCTGGCGTGGCGCCGCACCCGTGCAGCACGCCCTCATGGCCGGTGACGACGTGACGGGCGCCTCGACGTTCCTGCTCGAGGAGGGGCTTGACACCGGGCCCGTCTTCGGCACGATGACGGAGGCGATCGGCCCCACCGACACCTCCGGCGACCTGCTGACACGCCTCGCCGAAGGTGGTGCGTCCCTGCTCGTGTCGACGCTCGACGCCCTCGCGAACGGTGACGTGACGCCGATTCCGCAACCTCGCGACGGTGTCTCGCTCGCGCCCAAGATCCAGGTCGACGACGTGCGTCTCGACTTCTCGGTGCCCGCGTTCGCCGTCGACCGCCGTATCCGCGGCGCGTCTCCGGCGCCCGGGGGGTGGGCGATGCTGCGTGGTGAGCGCGTCAAGCTGCTGCGCAGCCGCCTCGCCGACGCCGACGGGTGCCCGCCGCTGACACCCGGCGAGCTGCACGCCACGAAGACGCAGGTGTTCGCCGGCGCACTCGGCGGCGTCGTCGAACTGCTCGAGGTGCAGCCGCACGGCAAGAAGGTCATGCGTGCCGCCGACTGGGCGCGCGGGCTGCGTTTGAACGAAGGCGAGAGCTTCGGTGAGTGACGAACGACGCGGCGGCAGCGGCTCCAGCCGCCAGAGTGGCGGACAGGGCGGCCGTGACGAACGACGTATGGGCGGCCCCGGGCGCGACGGCCGAGGCGCGCAGCGGAGCGCCGGTCGTGGAGAACAACCTCCACGCGACGATCGCCGTGACGCGCGGGGCCGTCAGCGTTCGGATGCGCGCTTGCGCGGCGCGGGCCACCGCAGTGAGCAGGCGCCGTCAGCGCGCCGGCGCACGGGTGATCCCGCCCGCAGTGCGGCGCTCGCCGTCCTGCGCGCCGTCGACGACGGTGCCTACGCCAACCTCGAGATGCCGAAGGTCCTCACGCGCCATGATCTGAGTGGCCGCGACGCGGCGTTCGCCACGGAGCTGGCCCTCGGCACCATCCGTCGACAGGGGTTCTACGACCGCGTCATCGAGACGGGCTCGGGTCGCGCGCCGTCGCAGATCGACCCGGTCGTGCTCGCCGTGCTGCGCCTCGGCGTGCACCAGATCCTGTCGATGCGTGTGCCCGTCCACGCCGCCACGTCGGAGACCGTCGCCCTCGCCCGCGAGCACGCCGGCTCGGGTGCGGCGGGTTTCGTCAACGCCGTCCTGCGACGCGCGGGGGAGCGCGACCGTGAGACGTGGATCGCCGACCTCACGCGCAGTGTCGATGACGCCGACGAGGTGCGCGCCGTCGCGACTTCCCATCCGCGCTGGGTCGTCTCGGCGCTGCGCCAGTCGCTGCGCGGCCACAGAGCCGCGGGCGGGGACGGTCAAGCGAGCCTCGACGACGCACTCGACGCGCTGCTCGAGGCCGACAACACGCCTCCGCGCGTCAGCCTCGTCGCCCGCCCGGGCCTTGCCACCGTCGACGAGCTCGTCGCATCCGGAGCCGAGGCGAGCGACCTGTCGCCGGTCGGTGCGGTGCTGCCGTTCGGTGACCCCGCGAACATTCCCGCGATCCGGCAGACGAGGGCTGCGGTGCAGGACGAAGGTTCGCAGCTGCTCGCCCTCGCACTCGCCGACGCTGACGTGCCGCCGCGCACGGCATCGGGCGATGACGCACGCGAGGATTGGCTCGACCTGTGCGCCGGCCCCGGCGGCAAGGCCGCGCTGCTCGGCGCGGTCGCGCACCTGCGCGGCGACGTCCTCTATTGCAACGAGGCGAGCGAGCACCGCACGGACCTCGTGCGGCGCACCCTGCGCGCGCTGCTCGACGACGGCGCGGAGATCTACATCGGCACCGGCGACGGGCGCGACCTCGGTCGTGAGGAGCCCGGCACCTACGACCGCGTGCTGCTCGACGCGCCCTGCACCGGCCTCGGCGCGCTGCGCCGTCGCCCCGAGTCGCGCTGGCGCCGTCAACCCTCGGACGTCGCGGAACTTTCCGCTCTGCAGGTCGAACTGCTCGACTCCGCGATCGACGCGACGCGTGCGGGCGGCGTCATCGGATACGCGACGTGCTCGCCGCACCCCGCAGAGACCCTCGCCGTCGTCGCGGAGGTGCTCGGACGGCGCGACGACGTCGTCCAGGAGGACGCCTGGCCGCTGTTCCGCGACGCGTTCGACGAGCCCATCGAGCGCGTCGGCGACCTGCCGTCCGTCCAGTTGTGGCCGCATCTGCACGGCACCGACGCCATGTTCTTCGCCCTCCTGAGAAAGAAGTGACCCGCATGACCGACGCCCGTGACGTCCGCATCTCGCCGAGCATCCTCTCCGCCGATTTCGCCAACCTCGAACGCGAGCTCGACGCCATCAACAACGCCGACTGGGCGCACGTGGACGTCATGGACAACCACTTCGTGCCCAACCTGACGCTCGGGCTGCCGGTCGTCGAGTCGCTGCTGAAGGTGAGCCCGATCCCGCTCGATGCGCACCTCATGATCGACGACCCCGACCGCTGGGCGCCCGCCTACGCCGAGGCCGGGTGCAAGAGCGTGACGTTCCACGTCGAGGCCGCGGCCGACCCGAAAAAGCTCGCACGCGACATCCGCGCGGCCGGAGCTCGCGCGTCGATGGCGATCAAGCCGAACACGCCGTGGGAGCCGTACGCAGATCTGCTGCCCGAGCTCGACATGGTGCTCGTCATGACGGTCGAGCCCGGCTTCGGTGGCCAGTCGTTCATGGCGGAGCAGATGCCGAAGGTGCGCGCGGTGCGCGAGAGCATCCGCACGCACGGCGGTGACGTGTGGGTGCAGGTCGACGGCGGCGTCTCGGCCAAGACGATCGAGCAGTGCGCCGAAGCCGGTGCCGACACCTTCGTCGCGGGATCGGCCGTCTACGGTGCCGAGTCCGCTGCCGCCGCGATCGACGAGCTGCGTGCCCTGGCTGCGGGGCACGCGCACTGAACTGACGTGTGTCGCACCGAGCGGGGTGGGCGAGCTTGCGAGGGAAGACGCGCAGAAGAGCGCGAAGGAGTAACATGTTGGGCGTGTACCCGGGGTAGGTGAAATTCCTAGCCGGCGGTGAAAGTCCGCGACCCGGCCCGCTTCGACAGGGGTCGGTTGACTCGGTGAGATTCCGAGACCGACGGTTAAAGTCCGGATGGGAGGTTGCACGCGGTTGTTCGCGCTCTGCGCGGGCGGCCGACGAGCCGTTGCGGCGTGCCTGAGGGCATCGCGCGTGGCGTTTCGGCCGATGTCGTCGGCGCCTTCGTGGGGTGCGGCGGGCGTCAGCTTTCTCGTGCCCCGGTGATCGGTTGTTCGATCGGACCGGAAGGCATCTCGTGAGACTCGAGCGTCATAGCGCCATGGAGCGCGCCGCGCAGCTGGCTGCGCTATCGCCGCGTGTCGACCCCAATCCTCGTGTCGGGTGCGTCGTCGTCGACGCTGACGGCGTCATCCTCGCGGAGGGCTACCACCGCGGCGCGGGCACGTGGCACGCCGAGGCCGCGGCCATCAACGAAGCGATCGCGACGGGCGTCGACCTGCGTGGCGCGACGGCGTACGTCACCCTCGAACCCTGCTCGCACACCGGGCGCACCCCGTCGTGCGCGCGCGCTCTGATCCGCGCCGGCGTCGCCCGTGTTGTCTTCGGCCAACCCGACCCCAACGGCGCGGCCGCCGGGGGAGCGCAGATCCTGCGCGAGGCAGGCGTCGCCGTCGAACAAGACGACACCCTCGCGGCTGCGAGCCGAGACCTCAACGCGGACTGGACGTTCTCCGTCACCCACGCGCGCCCGTTCGTGCGCTGGAAGTACGCCTCGACCCTCGACGGGTTCAGCGCGGCGTCGGACCACACGTCCCAGTGGATCACCGGCCCGGTCGCGCGCGTCGACGTCCACGCGCAGCGTGCCGAGCACGGCGCGATCGTCGTCGGCACCGGCACCGTTCTCGCCGACGACCCGCAGCTCACAGTCCGCGACGCCCAGGGACGCGCGGGGGTGCAGCAACCGTTGCGCGTCGTCGTCGGCGACACCCCGATCCCCGACACCGCCCGCGTGCTCGACGACGCCGCTTCCACCCTCGTGCTGCCCCGGCAGAGCCCGACCGACGTCCTCGCCGCGCTGCACGCGCGCGGCATTCACGCCGTCTGGCTCGAAGGTGGACCGACGCTGGCCGCGGTGTTCCTGCGTGCCGGGCTCGTCGACGAGATCGTCGCCTATCTCGCCCCCGCCCTGCTCGGCGCGGGCCGCCCCGCGGCCGCCGACCTCGACATTACGACGATCGCGGAGGCCCGCCGCTTCGACCTCGTCGACGCCACGACGCTGCCCTCGAACGAACCGCCCACCACCGACCTGCGCCTGCGCCTGCGTCCCACGAAGGAGATCTGATGTTCACCGGAATCATCGAAGCGACCGGCACGCTCGAGCGCATCGAGCACACCGCCGACGCGGCGATCCTCACGATCGCGGGCGCCGCCGTCCTCGACGACGCCCACCACGGCGACAGCATCGCCGTCGACGGCGTGTGCCTGACGGTGACCACGTTCGACGAGCAGCGTTTCAGCGTTGACGTCATGAAGGAGACGCTCGATCGCACGAGCCTGGGCGCGCTCGTGCCGGGCAGCCGGGTCAACCTCGAATGCGCCATGAGCGCGCAGGCACGGTTCGGCGGTCACGTCGTGCAGGGCCACGTGGATGCGACCGTCCGCATCACCGCCATCGAACCGGGGGAGCGCTGGAGCGTCGTGCGTTTCGACCTGCCCGTCGACCTGGCGCCCTACGTCGTGGAGAAGGGTTCGGTGACGCTCGACGGCGTGTCGCTCACGGTCGCCTCGCGCCAGGAGGCGTCGTTCAGCGTCAGCCTCATCCCGACGACGCTCGAGCTGACGACGTTCGGCGCCGCCCGCGTCGGTGATCTCGTCAACGTGGAGGTCGACGTGCTCGCCAAGTACGTCGAGCAGATGCTCGCGCCGCGCCTCGCTGCGCTCGACATCCGTCTCGTGGAACTCGACGCCCGCCTGGCGGCCTCCGAGGGGCGCGCATGAGCATCTGGGAACAGGCCTACTCGGCGCACCTGACGATCGGCGGTGCGCAGATCACGTGGCGCGAGATCATCGGCAACGCGTTCGGGATGGCGTCCGCGATCGGTGGCATGCGCCGCAAGGTGTGGGCGTGGCCGGTCGGCATCATCGGCAACATGCTGCTGTTCACCGTGTTCGCCGGGCTCGTGTTCGGCATGGACGATCGCGCGCCGATGCTCGGTCAGGCCGGGCGGCAGATCTTCTTCATCATCACGAGCCTGTACGGCTGGTGGGTGTGGCGCGCGAGCCGCCGCGACGGCACGAGCGGTGAGGCCGTCACGCCGCACTGGGCGAGCACGAGCCAGCGCATCGGCTACCTGCTCGCCTGGGGCGCGGGCGTCGTCGTCGTGCACTGGATCTTCACGCTGATCGGCGCGGGTTGGCCGGCGCCGTGGTGGTACTTCTGGTGCGACGCCTGGATCTTCGTCGGCTCCCTGCTCGCGACGTTCGCGATGGCGCGCGGCTGGAACGACTTCTGGCTCATGTGGATCGCAGTCGACGCCGTCGGCGTGCCCGAGCTCATCTATTCCAAGTACTACCCGAGCGCCGTGTTGTACGCGCTCTACGCAGCCCTCGTCGTCGTCGGATTCGTGCAGTGGGTGCGCATCTCACGCCCCCACAGCTTCGCCGAACGCGAGATGGAAGCGGCCTGAGCGATGCACAGCCCGTCGAAGCAGACCGAGACGATGAAAACCGAGACGAGAGGGAGCCTGATGAGCGCCGCACCCAGCGCCGCAACGCCCGAGGAGACGCCGCTGGCGCTGTCGAGCATCGAGGACGCGCTCGAGCAACTGCGGCTCGGACGGCCGGTGCTCGTCGCCGACGACGAGAACCGCGAGAACGAGGCCGACATCGTCATGTCCGGCGCGACGATGACGCGCGAGTGGATGGCGTGGGCGATCCGGCACAGCTCCGGGGTCATCTGCGCGCCGATGCCGGACGCGATCGCCGACCGCCTCCTGCTGCCCCCGATGGTGTCGCGCAACGAGGATCCGAAGGGCACCGCCTACACGATCTCCGTCGACGCGAAGGACGGCGTGCACACCGGCATCTCCGCAGCCGACCGCGCGCTGACGCTGCGGTTGCTCGCCGACCCGAGCACCGAGCCGAGCGCGCTGACGCGCCCCGGGCACGTCTTCCCGCTGCGCGCCAAGCCGGGCGGCGTCCTCGAGCGCGACGGGCACACCGAGGCCTCCGTCGACCTGTGCCGCCTCGCCGGGCTCGAACCGGTCGCGATGATCGTCGAACTCGTCCACGACGACGGCGCGATGATGCGGCTGCCCGGCGCGATCGAGCTGGCGCAGCGCGAGGGCCTCGCTGTCATCACGATCGAGCAGCTCATCGCGTGGCGGAGCCGCCACGACCGCGTCGAACACGTCGCGAGCGCCGACCTGCCGACGCAGGTCGGAACGTTCCGCGTCGAGGCCTACGCCGATCGGGAGAACGGCGCCGAGCACCTCGCGCTCGTCGCGCCGACCGACGGTGATGACGTGCCGCTCGTGCGCGTCCACTCCGAATGCCTGACGGGCGACGCGCTCGGCTCGCTGCGCTGCGACTGCGGCCCGCAGCTCGCCGAGGCGCAGCGGCTCGTCGCGCGTGAGGGCGGCGTCGTCGTCTACCTGCGCGGGCAGGAGGGCCGAGGCGTCGGCCTGCTCAACAAGATCCGCGCGTACGCCCAGCAGGACGCCGGCGCCGACACCGTCGACGCCCAGACGAACCTGGGGTTGCCGATCGAGGCGCGCGAATACGGCGCCGCCGCAGCGATTCTGCGCGACCTCGGCATCGAACGGGTGAGGCTGCTGACGAACAACCCGGCCAAGGTACGCGAGCTCATCGAGCACGGGATCGACGTCGTCGAGACGGTGCCGCTCATCGCGGGGCGCACCGTCCAGAACGCCTCCTACCTGCGCACCAAGCGCGAGCGCATGGGGCACACGTTCGACGCGTGAACCGCGCGTCGCATCGGAACCACCTGCCCGGCACACCACCCGCACGCACGAACCACCACTGCAGATCGATCGAAGGAGAACATCATGAGCGGCCACGGAGCCCCCACCCTCAGCACGGACGCGGCGGGCCTGCGCGTCGCCGTCGTCGCGGCGAGCTGGCACGAGCAGGTCATGAACGGCCTCATCGACGGCGCCCGTCGCGGCCTCGCCGACGCCGGCGTGCGTGACGACGACGTGACGCTCGTGCGCGTGCCCGGCACGTTCGAGCTGACGGCGGCCTGCGCGCGCCTCGCGCCGCACTTCGACGTCCTCGTCGCGCTCGGCGTCGTCATTCGCGGTGGCACTCCGCACTTCGACTACGTCTGCAGCGCCGCGACGGACGGGCTGACGCAGATCGGCGTCACGACCGGCAAGGCGATCGGTTTCGGCGTCCTCACGTGCGACACCGACGCCCAGGCGCTCGATCGTGCGGGCCTCGAGGGTTCGAGCGAGGACAAGGGTCACGAGGCGGCGACGGCGGCCGTCGTCACGGAGATGACGTTGCGCTCGTTGCAGCTTCCGGCCGCGACGCTGTGAGCGGCGCGACGCCGGGCGCTGTCGGCCCGGCGCGAACGCAGCCGGTAGCCTTGGGCACCGTGAAGAGCTTTGAGCAACTGTGGGAAGAACTGAGCGAGAAGGCGGCCACGCGCCCCGAAGGGTCGGGCACCGTCGCCGAGCTCGACGCGGGCGTCCACTTCATCGGCAAGAAGATCGTCGAGGAGGCCGCCGAGGTGTGGATGGCCGCCGAGCACGAGGGCAACGCCGCCGCCGCCGAGGAGATCAGCCAGTTGCTGTACCACCTGCAGGTGCTCATGCTCGAGCGCGGCATCACGCTCGACGACGTCTACTCCCACCTGTGATCGAAGGGTCCTCCATGCTGCGCGTTGCCGTGCCCAACAAGGGCGCCCTGTCCGAATCCGCCGCGTCGATGCTCAAGGAAGCGGGCTACCGCGGGCGTCGCGAGTCGAAGGAACTCGTCGTCGTCGACCGCGACAACGACGTCGAGTTCTTCTTCCTGCGCCCCAAGGACATCGCCGTCTACGTCGGTTCGGGCACCCTCGACCTCGGCATCACCGGGCGTGACCTGCTGCTCGATTCCGGCTCGAGCGCCGTCGAACACCTGCAGCTCGGCTTCGGCGGTTCGACGTTCCGCTACGCCGGCCGCCCGGGTGTCGCGACGTCCGTCAGCGAGCTGGCGGGGCGCCGCATCGCGACGTCGTTCGCCGGCCTCGTGCGGGCCGATCTCGCCAAGAACGGCGTCGAGGCCGAGGTCGTACGTCTCGACGGCGCCGTCGAGACGGCCGTGACGCTCGGCGTCGCCGACGTCATCGCCGACGTCGTCGAGACCGGCACGACGCTGCGCAACGCGGGCCTCGAGGTCTTCGGCGAGCCGATCCTCACGAGTGAGGCCGTCCTCATCCGCCCGGACGCGCGCGAAGTCGGTGACGCCGCACTGACGCTCGTGCGTCGCCTCGAAGGTGTCCTCACGGCCCGCAACTTCGTCATGATGGACTATGACATCGAAGCTTCCCTCGTCGAACGCGCCGCGGCGCTGACGCCGGGGCTCGAGTCGCCGACCGTCTCGCCGCTGCACGACCCGAACAAGGTCGCGGTGCGCGCGATGGTCAACCGCAAGGTCATCAACCACGTGATGGACGAGCTGTACGCGCTCGGCGCGCGTGCCATCCTCGTCACCGACATCGCAGCCTGCCGCCTGTAGTCGAACCCGCGAGGAGCAACCATGAGTGACGTCGACGCCTACCGTCCCTTCGTCCCGCGACGCGGGCGGGCGATGGCGTTCACCGCGGCGGCGCTGTCCGTCGTCGTGTTCGGCATCGTCGCGTTCGTCCTCGTGCCCGGTGGCGGTGCGACGGGGTGGACGACGACGGACAAGTGGTCGCTGTTCTTCCTCGGGTGTGCGATCGGCTGGATGCTGTCGCGCTGGGGGCTGGTCAAGGCCGTGCCGAACGAGCGCGGTCTCAAGGTGCGCAACCTCATCCTCACGCGTGAGATCGAGTGGGCCGAGATCCTCGGCGTCCAGTTCGGCGGCGGGCGGGCCTGGGCGACGCTCGACCTCGCCGACACCGAGCAGCTCGCCGTCATGGCCATCCAGCGTGCTGACGGCCCGTCGGCCGAGGCGGAGGCCTCGCGCCTCGCGGCCCTCGTCGAGGTCGCTCGTCAGCGTGCCGCGGCCGCGGCGGGCGCGCACGACTGACGCTCGTTCAGCCCCGAATGGGGTCGTCCGGCACGGGAACGAGCGCGTCCGGGCGCGGTGGGTGCGCCGCGAACCAGGCGTCCTCCTGCAACTCCCACGCGAGCCAGTAAGGCACGAACGTCTCGCCGTCGCGCTCCAGCGCGCGCCGTCTGCGCGTCTCGCGCTCGGCCTCCAGCCACAGGGCGGCGTGGGCGAGCGAACGTCCGACCCAGGTCGCGCCGACGCCTTCGACGATGAGCGGACGATCGGGTGTGACGGTGACGCGTCCTCGCGCCGCCGTGCCCGGCCAGTGGGTCGGCAGGTAGGTGCTCGCGTTGTGGCGTGACCACTGCTCGGCGATGTGACGGGCCCGCACGAGCCCCGCCGACAGCCCGTCCCAGTCGCGGTACAGATCGTCGAGGTGGACGATCTGGGCGTCCGCGTGACGATCGTGCAGAGCGCCGGCGAGCTGCGTCTTGCCCGAGCCGGAGCGGCCGTCGATCGTGACGAGCCAGCGCGGGCGCGTCATCCGCGCCTCGACGTGCGCGAGGGCGTCGTCGTATTCGACGTGCGGCACGCACGCGAGGGCGGCGGCCTCGGGACGCACGGGGGCCGAGAGCGAGCCGGCGCGAGCGTCATCCACGGATCAAACCTATCGGCGCTGCGTCGCCGTGCCCTCTAATCTGGTGCCATGACTGTTGCCGTGCGTGTCATCCCGTGCCTCGACGTCGACGCCGGCCGCGTCGTCAAGGGCGTCAACTTCGAGAACCTGCGCGACGCGGGCGACCCCGTCGAGCTCGCCGCGAAGTACGGCGCCCAGGGCGCCGACGAGTTGACGTTCCTCGACGTGACGGCGAGCTCCTCGGATCGTTCGACGACGTACGACGTCGTCTCGCGCACCGCGGAGCAGGTCTTCATCCCGCTGACGGTCGGGGGAGGCGTGCGCACGGTCGACGACGTCGACCGGTTGCTGCGCGCCGGCGCCGACAAGGTCGGCATCAACACGGGCGCCATCGCCCGCCCCGAGGTCATCGGGGAGATCGCCGACCGGTTCGGCGCGCAGGTGCTCGTCCTGTCGGCCGACGTGCGCCGCGTCGATGGCCACTACGTCGTGACGACGCACGGTGGGCGTCGCGCGAGCGACCTCGACGCCGTCGAATGGTGTGCTCGCGCGGAGGCGCTGGGCGCGGGGGAGATCCTGCTCAACTCGATGGACGCCGACGGCACGAAGGCCGGTTTCGACCTCGACCTCGTCGACGCGGTGCGCCGCGAGGTCAGCGTCCCGCTCATCGCGAGCGGCGGCGCGGGCGCCGTCGAGCACTTCGAGCCGGCCGTCGCGCACGGCGCTGACGCGGTGCTCGCCGCGTCGGTGTTCCACTACGGCGAGCTGACGATCGGTGACGTCAAGGGTGCCCTTGCGGCGGCGGGGCACCCGGTGCGCTGACGCTCCGTCGTGCGCTCACGCTCAGATGCCGCGCGGTTCGGCGACGAACCGGTTGATGTCGTCGGGCTCGCCCTCGAACTCGACGAAGCTCATCCGCCCGGCCAGGTGCAGCAGCACCTCGCTCGGCTGGCCGGCGACGATGAACTCGCCGATCGGCTCCGACGGCGAGTTGAGCGCCAGCGGCGCGTGCCCCGGGCACAGCGCCGCGACGCGCATCGCCGAGCGGCGCAGCGTCATCCGCGCGGCCATGGGCAATGCGTCGTAGAGCGCGTTCTGCAGGTCGGCGCCCAGCACGCGGACGCCCTCCTGGTCGGCGGCCGGCAGCTGAGCGCGCAGGATGTCCTCGTGGTGGATGAAGTACTCCTGCAGGTTCGCGTGCGCATCGACGGCGGGGATGCGGAACGGCGAGAACTCGTGCGGACCCTTGCGCACCATGTCGACGAGATCCTCGAACGGGCGCAACGCGTAGCGCTCCCGGGTGCGTTCGGACGCGTCGCGCACCTGGGGCACGAGGATACCGAGGGCCTCCGGGCGGCGCTCACGCATCGCGAGGTGTGCCATGAGATCCCTGACATTCCAGCCGACGCACAGCGTCGGCGCGTCCGGGCCGAGGCGCAGGGCGGTGTCGCACAGGGCATGACGTTCGGCTTGGGCATACTTGCGCATGCCGCAATGTTGTCACCTGCGCGAATGCGCGAGCAAAGGAACCCCACGTGACCTCAGCCGACCTGGCCCCTGACGCCTCACCTGTGCGCGTGGCCGCCGCCGGCGCCCGCGAGCAGTGGCGAGCGTTCGCGCCCGCCGTCATCGGCGCGACGGCATACGGCATCCTCACCGTCCTCACCGCCCGCGTCATCGGCCACCTCGTCGCGGACGTCGTCACGCCGGCGGTGCGCGATCGTCACCTCGACGGTGCGATGGTCTGGCAGATCGTGTGGCAGCTCGGCGGCGTCGTCGCGCTCAACGCGGCCGCCGTCATCCTGCGCCGCATAGCAGCGGGCGTGGCGTACAACAACCTCATCGCCTCGACGCGGCGGCAGGTGACGCGCGCCTACCAGCTACTGC
The DNA here is from genome assembly GCF_044909235.1 of Dermacoccus sp. GAS27A. Classification (NCBI taxonomy): domain Bacteria; kingdom Bacillati; phylum Actinomycetota; class Actinomycetes; order Micrococcales; family Dermacoccaceae; genus Dermacoccus; species Dermacoccus sp. GAS27A. The sequence continues at coordinate 74,827 of NZ_JBIYDW010000004.1, forward strand.
CCATGCGCTGGCACCTCGCGCACCCGTCGGGCCAGCTGCTGTCGCACGCGAACTCGGACGTCGAGGCGATCTGGAACATCTTCCAGCCGCTGCCGATGGCGCTCGGCGTCGCCGTCATGCTGGCGTTCGGGTTCGTCTCGATCTTCCTCGTCGACGTGTGGCTCGGCGTCGTCGCGCTCGTCGTGTTCCCGCTGCTCATCGTCATCAACTACTGGTTCCAGGTCGTCATGCGCGCCCGCGTGGAGGCGTCGCAGGCCGCGCGAGCGCGCGTCAGCGCCGTCGCGGACGAGAGCTTCGACGGCGCACTCGTCGTCAAGGCGCTCGGGCGAGCGGACGCGGAGGTGTCCCGGTTCGGTGACGCCGCGGGCGAGCTGCGCGACGCCAACGTCAGGCTCGGACGCACCGAGGGCATCTTCGACCCGATGACGAACGCGCTGCCGACGATCGGTTCGCTGCTCGTGGTCCTCGTCGGCGCCGAGCGGGTCGCGTCAGGCGCGATCACGGCGGCGGACGTCGTCGAGGTGGCGTACCTGTTCAACCTGCTCGCATGGCCGGTGCGTGCGTTCGGCTGGATCCTGTTCAGCCTGCCGCAGGTCGCGATCGGGTGGAAGCGCGTCAAGCCGATCCTCGACGAGGCGGGCTCAACAGTGGTGCCCGCCCGCACGCTTGTGCTACCCGGTGGGCCGATCGCAGTCGACGTCGAGCACGTGACGTTCCGTCACGACGCGCGGCCGGCGGCGGGGGCTGATGCTGAGGGCGGGTCGGAGGACGGTTCCGACGTGGCCGAGGGCCTTCAGGAGCGGCGCGCAGCGTTGACCGACGTGACGCTGCGCGTGCCCGCGGGGGGATCCCTTGCCGTCGTCGGGGCGACGGGTGCCGGCAAGACGACGCTCGCTCAGGTCATCGCGGGATTGACGACGCCCGATTCGGGCAGTGTGCTCTATGACGGCGTGCCCGCCGCGCATGCCGTGGCACGCGAGGAGCGGGTGGCGCTCGCGACGCAGGAGGCGTTCGTGTTCAACGAGTCGACGCGTGAGAACGTCGCGCTGGGGCGCGCCGGTGTGGATGCGGGGGCTATTGATGAGGCGCTCGGTGTCGCGCACGCCAAGGGGTTCGTTGCGGCGCTGCCGGAGGGGGAGGACACGTCGCTCGGCGAGCGCGGATCGCGGCTCTCTGGCGGTCAGCGTCAGCGCGTGGCGCTCGCGCGCGTGCTCGCGGGACGCCCCGGGCTCGTCGTGCTCGACGATGCGACGAGTGCCATCGACCCCGCGGTCGAAGGGCAGATCCTCACGTCCCTCGCGGAGGCGACGGACGGCTGCACGAGCGTCATCATCGCGCACCGCCGCTCGAGCATCCTGCTCGCCGACGAGGTCGCGTTCCTCGACGCCGGGCGCGTCGTCGCTCAAGGCACGCACGAAGAAATCATGGCGACGCAGCCGGCTTATGCGCTGCTTCTCACGGCGTACGAGACGCAGGACTCTTCAGCGTCCGGGGACGAGTCTGAGGGCGAGGGCCATGGCGACTCAGACCGCGGCGCATCGGGCGGGGCGACATCGGCTCCGCCTCATGAGGGGTCGGACGAGGCGCCCGCGGGGCAGGGGATCGCGGGGCAGACGGGGGTGTTCCACGAATCGGGTGACGCGGACGAACGCGGCGCGCTGGGAGCCGTGACCGCGGCACCCGAATCGTCGGTCGTCGATGCCGCCCGCGAGGAAGACGAGGCGCGATGAAGCGGCGCTCGACAACCGCCACGGAGACAGCCGCCACGGCGCAGGCGGCAGGCGCGACTCCCGTCGTCAGTGATCGCGGCACCCTGCGGCGCGGCCTGCAGCTCGCACCCGAGATGACGCGTGGGCTCGGGTGGACGCTGCTGCTCGCGCTCGTCGCGACGACGAGCAACGTCATCGTCCCCATGACGATCCAGCGCGCGATCGATGACGGCATCCTCGCGCCGGGCGGCATCGACCTCGGTGTCGTGCGCTGGACGTGTGCGCTCGCGGTGGTCGGCGTCGTCGTCGCCGGGATGTGCTCGTACGTGATGAACGTGCGGCTGTTCAAGGCGTCGGAGGCGGGTCTCGCGACGTTGCGCGTCAAGGCGTTCGCGCACGTGCACGCGCTGTCGACGTTGACGCTCAACGCGTCGCGGCGCGGTTCGATGGTGTCGCGCGTGACGAGTGACGTCGACCAGATCTCGATGTTCGTGCAGCGCGGCGGCATGATGCTCATCGTCTCGATCGGGCAGTTGCTCGTCGCGACGGCCCTGATGCTGTGGTACTCGCCGCTGCTGACGGCCGTCGTGTGGGCGACGTTCGTGCCGCTCGTGTTCCTGCTGCGGCACTTCCAGCGCGTCGTCGGGCGCGCGTACGGCGTCGTGCGTGAGCGCGTCGCGGACATGCTCAGTGCGGTCTCGGAGTCGGTCGCGGGCGCCGCGACGGTGCGGTTGTTCGGGGTGCAGGAGCGCACGCAGGCGCGCATGGACGAGACGATCGAACGTCAGCGTCGTGCGGCCATCAGCGCGCAGATCCGCGCCGTCGGCGCGTTCGTGTCGGGGCAGGGCATTTCGGGGCTCGCGCTCGTCCTCGTGCTCGCCGTCGGCGCGTGGCAGGGGGCGCACGGTCGGATGAGCGTCGGTGAGATCACGGCGTTCGTGTTCCTGACGAACCTGTTCACGCAGCCGGTGCAGACGGCGACGGAGGTGCTCAACGACCTGCAGAACGCGCTCGCCGGGTGGCGTCGCATCATCGAGGTGCTCGACACGCCACTCGAGGTCGAGCCGCCCACCGAGGCGGTGACGTTGCCGCGCGGGCCCGTCGGGGTCGAGTTCGATGACGTGACGTTCGCGTATCGCGCGGGCGACAAGCCCGCGATCGTCGGGCTGACGGCGTCGGTGGCCGCAGGTCGTCGTGTCGCCGTCGTCGGTGAGACCGGTTCGGGCAAGAGCACGCTCGCGAAGTTGCTGACACGACTCGTCGATCCGTCCGACGGTGTCGTGCGTCTCGGAGGCGTCGATCTGCGCGACCTCGACGACGCGTCGCTACGCGCGTCCGTCGCGTACCTGCCGCAGGAAGGGTTCTTGTTCGACGGCACGATCGCCGACAACGTGCGCTTCGCGCGCCCCGACCTGTCGAATGACGACGTCGCCGCCGCGTTCGACGCCATCGGCTGCGGCGCGTGGTTGGCGGGGCAGCCCGCCGGGGTGCTGACGCAGGTCGGCGCTCGCGGCGGGCGGTTGAGTGCGGGGGAGCGGCAGCTCGTGGCGCTCGCGCGCACGTACGTCGCGGGCCCCGACGTGCTCGTGCTCGACGAGGCGACCTCCAGCGTCGATCCCACGACGGACGTCGCCGTGGGTCGAGCGCTCGATCAGTTGATGACCGGCCGCACGAGCGTCGTCATCGCGCACCGCCTCGCGAGCGCCGAGAGTGCCGACGAGGTGTGGGTCATGGACGCAGGGCGCCTCGTGCAGCGAGGCCCGCACACGGCGCTCGTCGCCGCCGACGGGCCCTATGCGCGCCTGCACGCCGGCTGGGTGGCGTCGCACGCGCATTGACGTCTGGGCCATGGCGATCTGTCCCGAGTGGCCCGAGCGCCGGGCGCCCGATGGCGGGTAACTCACACGGAGGCAGGTCGCTACTCGGACTCTTCGGGGAAGGTGAGCGGTGACCGGCCGGTGACGGCGGGGTCTGCCGTGGCGGAGGTGATCCGGTCGAGGCGGAAAACGCGCCAGCCGCGACGGTGCAGGTCATGGCCGAGGAGGTACGAGCGGCCCTCGCGGATGAAGCAGATGAGCGGTTGCACCTGTCGATCGCAGACACGGCCGTCGCCGTCGGAATGGCTGAAGTACACGATGCCACGGTGGGCGGCTGTGTCGACGAGCAGACCGTGCAGGCGCGCGTCGACAGGCTCGAGCCCACTCGTCAGCACGTGGGTCGCCGTCGCGGTCGCGACGGCTCGTCGACGCAGCGACTTCGGCAGCAGGCGTTCGAGCTTGGCGGGCACGACTGTGGCGTCCGTCGCCCCGGAGGTGTCTCCTTCGAGACCCGCCCCCTCGAGCACGAGCAGGGCCGTGACGATCCTCGGGCCTTGCGGCCCCGGCTGCCCGTCAAACCGCGATGTGAAGTGGTCTGTGCTCTGGGTGCGCGCTGCCGCCCAACGCAGACGTGGCGTGGTCCGTGCTCTCGGTGCGCTGCCTATATCCAACCGCGACCTGACGTAGTCGGCGTTCTGGCGGCGCGATGCTTACTGAACCCTGATGTGTCCGGGTCCGCGCTGCCGGCGCGCTGCCGCTCAACCCCGACCTGGCGAAGCAGTCAGTCCCGGCCCTAACGCCGTCCCATTTCATGGCACCGGAACATTCAGGTCCCGGAGTGCAGGATGATCGACACTGCTGCGAGGATATCCGCGTCCGCCGCGCCGCGTTGCCTTGCCGCGCTCACGTAAGCGTCAGCCAGATCTGCAACTGAGACCGAGCCCGAACGTGCAGGCGGCAAGGCCCGCACCCGCGTACCTGCCGCGCGTCGCGTCTCGACATAGCCGGCGGCCTCAAGTTCCTTGTATGCACGGGCCACCGTGCCCGGCGCGACCTCGAGGTCACTCGCGAGCTGGCGAACCGTCGGCAGGCGGGCGCCGGCCTCCAGCGCGCCGGATCGCACGAGCGCGGCGAGTTGCCGCCGGATCTGCTCGAACGGCGGCGTCGGATCGCTGCCATCCACGGTGACGGCCGTCATCGCCCCGACTCCTCCATGGCGCCATCCTCGCCGACATTCTTGACCGCCACCGGACGGATCGCCCCGAGTGCTGTCGCGAGGGCGACGAGCAGCGCGCCACGTGCGACCCAGTGCATGGCCGAGGCCCACATCGGGGACCCGGCCGCGAGCACGGCCGTCGCACAGCCGATGACGAGGCTGACGCCCGCCAGCGTCACGGCGAGTGCCAGCAGCGCGGCGCGCATCACGAAGGCCACCGATTCGCGTCGCAGCGCGGCGTCATCGAGGGCGCTCCGCGCGTCCGCATTGGCCTGCACCCGCCGGGCCGCGGCGACGAGAGCCCCGCCGATGCAAGCAAGCATCACCACGAGCGAAGCACTCAGTGGCCAGGCGTAGAACGAACCCGGCCATGGCGTGTGGCTCTGACTCCCATCAGTGGTCATCCACTCCACGGCCCTACCCGCCCGGCCCTGATCGTCACTCGACGCAACGACCGAACTCCACGTGACCAAACCGGCGAGCGCGGCGAAGCCGGCGCCCAGGAGGAGCCACGTGACCGGCCGGACGACGCGTGAGGGTGAACGCGTCTCCAAGCTCGCCGTGCGGCGCGCGCCGGCCTCGGTCGGCGCGGTGCGCTCACCGACGAGGACGACCAGCGCGGCCAACGCCGCGCCGAGACTGGGCGCGACGAGCCACCCCTGACCGAACGAGCCGATGGAGAGGATCGTCACGACCGCGGTCAGTCCACCGGCCAGCAGCGCTACTCGGCGGGAGCGGCGCAGATGGAGGCGAGCCCGCTGCTCGGCGGGCGTGGCGTCCGCGTCGGCGCGACGGGACGTGACGGCGAGGCTGACAACCGCGATGACGGCGATGAGCGCAGCGGGCAGGAGGACGGGCACAGAAACTCCTTGTTTCAAGTGAGTGATACAAAGATGATGCGCCTTGAACCTTTTTGTGTCAACAACTCGACACAAGAAGGACGGTTGGAGCCCCACGCCATCGACCAGCGCGAGACACCCCGACGGGTTGTCCGGGCCGCTTGGCACAATGGCCCGCATGTCTTCCCCCGAGCCTTCATCCGCGCTCAGCCCCGACGTCGCGCAGCGCCTCAAGCGCGACGAAGCGGGTCTCGTCGCCGCGATCATCCAGGACGACACGAACGGTGACGTGCTCATGCTCGGCTGGATGGACGACGAGGCGCTGCGCCGCACGCTGAGCGAGGGGCGCGTGACGTTCTGGTCGCGCAGCCGCGGCGAGTATTGGCGCAAGGGCGACACGTCGGGCCACGCGCAGTACGTGCGCAGCGTCGCCCTCGACTGCGACGGCGACGCGTTGCTCGTCCGCGTCGACCAGGTCGGCGCCGCATGCCACACCGGCGAACGCAGCTGCTTCTTCACCGACCTCGACGCCGCCGTCTGCAGTGATGGCGCGACCGTGTCCACCGGAACCGACGCTGACGCAGCTACCACGGCGCCCACCGGAACCGACGCTGCGGACGCAGCCACGACAACGTCAACCCCAACCGTCGCCGCAGACGTACCCGCCACCACGCCCACCCCCAGGAGCAACGCATGACTGCCGCAGCCGAGCCGGATACGAGCCTCGCCGCCGACCTGACCTGGGGCGCGACGTGGCCAAGCGTCGAGTTGTTCGAGCACCTCGCGGGTGGGCGTCGCGTCATCCCCGTCGTGCGCAAGCTGCTCGCCGACGCGGAGACACCCATCGGCATCTACCGCAAGCTGGCGCGCGACGAGCCGGGCACGTTCCTGCTGGAATCGGCGGAGCACGGCGGCGTGTGGTCGCGCTACTCGTTCATCGGCGCCGCGAGCCGTGCGACGCTCACCGAGCGTGACGGCGACGTCGTCTGGCTCGGCGACGTGCCGACGGGGCTGCCGACGACAGGCCTGGCGGTCGATGCCCTACGCGCGTCCCTGCAGGCACTTCACACCGAACGCATCGCCGGCCTGCCGCCGCTGACGAGCGGTTTCGTCGGCGCGATCGGCTACGACGCGGTGCGTCGCTGGGAGAAGATCGGCGACCACGCCGACGACGTTCTCGCGATCCCCGAAGTCACGATGTTGCTCGCCACGGATCTCGCCGTCATGGACCATCAGGACGGCTCGCTCCTGCTCGTCGCCAATGCCGTCAACTTCGACGGCCTTGAATCCGGCGCGCGCGCCGCGTACGACGACGCCGTCGCCCGCCTCGACGCGATTCAGACCCGCCTCGCCGAACCGGCAGCTTCGACGGTGGCGATCCCGCACGAGCGCGCCCAGGACGTGCGCAGCAGCCACACGCGCGAGCAGTTCCACGACATGGTCGAGTCGTGCAAGGAGGACATCCGCGCGGGCGAGGCTTTCCAGATCGTCGTCAGCCAGCGATTCAGCGTCGACACGCACGCCGACGCGCTCGATGTCTACCGCGCCCTGCGCGCGAGCAACCCCAGCCCCTACATGTATCTGCTCCGCCTGCCGCACCCTGACGGCGGCGCGTACGACGTCGTCGGCAGCTCGCCGGAGGCGCTCGTCAAGGTGACAGGAGAACGCGTCATCACGCACCCGATCGCCGGTTCGCGCCCGCGCGGCAAGACCCCGGAACACGATCAGGAGCTCGCCGACGACCTGCTGGCCGACCCCAAGGAGCGCAGCGAGCACCTCATGCTCGTCGACCTGTCGCGCAACGACCTGCAGCGCGTCTGTCGCGCGGGCACCGTCGAGACGGTCGAGTTCATGAACATCCGCAACTACAGCCACGTCATCCACCTCGAGTCGACCGTCATCGGCGCACGCCGCGACGACGTCACCGCCTACGATGTGCTCGAGGCGACGTTTCCCGCGGGCACCCTCTCGGGCGCGCCGAAACCACGCGCGATGCAGATCATCGAATCGCGCGAGGGCACCCGTCGGGGCATCTACGGCGGCGTCATCGGCTACTTCGACCTCGCGGGCGACGCCGACGCCGCCATCGCCATCCGCACCGCCGTGCTCAAGGACGGTGTCGCGCACGTCCAGGCGGGCGCCGGCGTCGTCGCCGACTCGGTGCCGGAGAGCGAATACCAGGAGACGATCAACAAGGCCGCCGCGGCGTTGCGCGCCGTCGCGACCGCCGACGGCATGACGGGAATCGCATGAGCACCTTCACGACGAAACGCAGCGTCATCCTGCTCAGCCTCATCGCGGCCGTCCTCGCCGCGATCGTCTCGGGGCGCACGTGGATCAACGGCTCCCTCAACGATGGCGTCATCGCGAGCAGCAAGGTCGACGTCACGGGCAACCAGGCGGTGCCCGGCTACTTCGGCATCGCCCTCGTCGCCGTGGCCGGCGTCCTTGCCGCCGCGACGGCCGGCCGCATCGCGCGTTGGCCCGCCGCGCTCGTCTCGCTCATCGCCTCGGTCGCGCTGCTCGTCGTTACGCTGCTGACGCTGGGCGACCCGGCCTCGGCGGTCAAGACTCGGATGACGTCCGTCACCGGCCACAACGGTGAGGCCGTCGCGCGCGGCACGTTCACGCCATGGTTCTGGGCCGCGGTGTTCGCCGGCCTGCTCAGCGTCGCCGCGTCCCTGCTGGCGCTGCTCGGCGTGCGCCGCTGGGCGGGGCTGTCGAGCCGCTACGACGCGCCGACGGAGACCAAGGCGCCGACCACGCACGAGAGCGACTGGGATCTCATGAACCGCGGCATCGACCCGACGGACACCGAGACCGCCCCCGGCTCGCACGAGCCGGACGGGCCTGACACAATGATCCAGAACAGTTCATCAACGCGCGTGACGGAGACGTCGGCTGCGCAGCACGGCTCCAAGGAGAAATGACGATGTCCGGAGACAGCCCGTACCTCGACCACGGCCACAGCCCCGCCGCCTGGACGGGCGTCGGCATCTGCATGGTCGGTTCGCTCCTCATCGCGTTCGGCGTGTACTTCGGCAACGAACTGCTCGACATCATCGGCGCGGTCCTCGTCGTCGTCGGCGGCGTCGTCGGGTGGCTCATGGGCAAGGCGAACCGCCGCAGCGCTGCCGCGCACGGCTCGATGGACTCCGAGCGCAAGCCCGCCTGATCCGCGCCGCGGCCTGACGGGCCCGGCGCGCGCCGTGACCACACGCTGGAACCGGCGGCGCCGTGCCCTGTCACGCTGATTGGATTCGACCGTGACCACTGTTCTCGACTCGATCATCGCCGGGGTGCGAGACGACCTCGCCGAGCGCGTGCGCGCGCGCAGCCTCGCCGACGTCACGCGTGACGCCGACGCCGCACCGCCCGCACGCGACGCGCTCGCCGCGTTCCACGCCGCCCGCGACGCGCGGCGCATTGCCGTCATCTCCGAGGTGAAGCGATCCAGCCCGAGCAAGGGCGCGCTCGCGCAGATCCCCGATCCGGCCGCGCTCGCCGCGCAGTACGCCGACGGGGGAGCGACCGCGATCTCGGTGCTCACCGAGCAGCGCCGGTTCGGCGGGTCGCTCGCCGATCTCGACGCCGTGCGCGCCGCCGTCGACATCCCGGTGCTGCGCAAGGACTTCATGGTCGAGCCGTACCAGTTCTTCGAGGCCCGCGCCCATGGCGCCGACCTCGTCCTCCTCATCGTCGCCGCCCTCGACGACGCGCAGCTGCGCGACTTCGCGGCTCTCACGCGCGAACTCGGGATGACGGCGCTCGTCGAGGTTCACGACGCCGCCGAGACGGAACGGGCACTCGCCGTCGAAGCGCAGCTGCTCGGCGTCAACGCCCGCAACCTCAAGACGCTCGACGTCCACCCCGAGGTGTTCGGCCCGATCGCCGCGACGCTGTCGGCGCACGTCGTCAAGGTCGCCGAGTCGGGCATCTCCGGGCCCGCCGATGCCGCCCGCTACGCCCGCGAGGGCGCACAGGCGCTGCTCATCGGCGAGGCACTCGTCAAGAACGGCGACCCCCAGCAGGGGCTTGCCGACATCATCACCGCGTGCGCGGACGCCACGAACGCGTCAGCCGTCGAAGGGACGCCCGCATGACCGACCCCACCCCGCTCGGCGAACCGCGCCACGACGGTCTCGCGCCGCACGGCCTCGGGCGCTTCGGCGACTACGGCGGACGCTACGTCCCCGAGGCCCTCGTCGCCGCGCTCGAAGAGCTCGACGAGCAACGCCAGAAGGCGATGGTGGACGATGAGTTTCGCCACGAACTCGCCGAACTGCACCGCACATACACGGGCCGTCCGAGCCCGATCACCGAGGTCAAGCGCTTCGCCGAGCACTGCGGCGGCGCGCGCGTCTTCCTCAAGCGCGAGGATCTCAACCACACCGGCTCGCACAAGATCAACAACGTCCTCGGCCAGGCGCTGCTGGCCAAGCGCATGGGCAAGACGCGCGTCATCGCGGAGACGGGGGCCGGCCAGCACGGTGTCGCCACTGCGACGGCCGCGGCGCTCATGGGCCTCCAGTGCGTCGTCTACATGGGCAAGGTCGACACCGAGCGTCAGGCCCTCAACGTCGCACGCATGCAGCTGCTCGGCGCAAGCGTCGTGCCCGTCGAGCACGGCAGCCAGACGCTCAAGGACGCCGTCAACGAGGCGTTCCGCGACTGGGTCGCCAACGTCGACACGACGCACTACGTGCTCGGCACGGTGACGGGCCCCTACCCGTTCCCCGAGATGGTGCGCGACTTCCACAAGCTCATCGGTGAGGAGGCCCGCGAGCAGATCCTCGCCGAGGCCGGGCGCCTGCCCGACGCAGTCTGCGCCTGCGTCGGCGGCGGCTCGAACGCGATGGGCATCTTCCACCGCTTCATCGGTGACGACGGCGTTCGCCTCGTCGGCCTCGAGGGCGGCGGCGAGGGCATCGCGAGCGGCAAGCACGCGTCGCGCTTCAGCGGCCAGGGCACGCCGGGCGTCCTGCACGGTGCGTACACCTACGTCATCCAGGACGAGGAGGGCCAGACGATCGAGACGCACTCGGTCTCCGCGGGCCTCGACTACCCGAGCGTCGGTCCGGAGCACAGCTACCTCAAGGACATCGGTCGCGCCGAGTACCACCCGATCACCGACGTCGAGGCGATGGAGGCGTTCCGGCTGCTGTCGCAGACCGAGGGCATCCTGCCGGCCATCGAGTCGGCGCACGCCCTCGCGGGCGCGATGAAGGTCGGCGCCGAGCTGGGCGAGGACGGGCTGATCCTCGTCAGCCTCTCCGGGCGCGGCGACAAGGACGTGCACACCGCCGCCCGCTGGTTCGGGCTCATCGATGAAGACGAGAGCGTCGTCAGCGGCGAGGACGAGGAGACGAAGCTGTGAGCACCCCCATCCCGCTGGACGCGGTCTTCGCCGCCACCCGTGACGAAGGCCGCGCCGCCCTCGTCGGCTACCTTCCCGCGGGCTTCCCGAGCATCGCGGATTCGATCCGCGCCGCGCAGGTCATGGTCGAGAACGGTTGCGACATCGTCGAGGTCGGCCTGCCGTACACCGATCCGCTCATGGACGGCCCCGTCATCCAGACCGCCGCGACGCAGGCTCTCGCGGGCGGTGTGCACACCGCGGACGTCTTCCGCGTCGTGCGGGCCGTCACCGACGCCGGTGGCGCGGCCGTCGTCATGACGTACTGGAACCCGGTGCTGCGCTACGGCATCCGCCGTTTCGCGGAGGAGTTGAAGGCCGCCGGGGGAGCCGGCCTCATCACCCCCGACCTCGTGCCCGACGAGGCCGACGAGTGGATCGCCGTCGCCGACGAGCTCGGCCTCGCGAAGATCTTCCTCGTCGCGCCCAGTTCGACGCCCGCCCGCGTCGCGGCGACGACGGCGAACTGCTCGGGCTTCGTCTACGCGGCGTCCGTCATGGGCGTCACGGGTGCGCGCACGAGCGTCGGCGACGCCGCGAAGGGTCTCGTCGAGCGGACGAAGGCCGCCACCGACCTGCCCGTCTGCGTCGGCCTCGGCGTCTCGACGGCGGAACAGGCGCGCGAGATCGGCCGATACGCCGACGGTGTCATCGTCGGTTCCGCGCTCGTCAAGACGCTGCTCGACACCGACCCCGAACGCGGCCTGGCGGCCCTCGCCGAGGCCACGAAGGAACTGAGCGACGGAGTACGACGTTGAGCACCAGCATGGACACGAGCACGACCAAGCCCACCGCCGAGCGCTCGAACCGCTGGCCGTGGATCGCCCTCGTGCTGCGCCTCGTGCTCGCCGGCGTCTTCCTCTATGCAGGCCTGCCGAAGCTCACGCACCTCGACGCCTCGCGCCGCTCGGTGCGCGCATACGACCTGTTCTCCTACGACGTCGCGAACGTCATCGGCACGATCCTGCCGCTGGCGGAGGTGGCGCTCGGCGTCATCCTGCTCGTCGGCCTGTTCACCCGCTTCGCGGCGATCATCTCCGCGCTGCTGCTCGTCATCTTCATCGCGGGCATCGCCTCGGCGTGGGCGCGCGGCATCTCGATCGACTGTGGGTGCTTCTCCGAGGGCGGGGCGGTTGCCGCGAGCCAGACGAAGTATCCGCAGGAGATCGGCCGCGACATCGTCTTTCTCATCCTCGCCGGGCTGCTCGCCTGGCGCCCGCGCAGCCGCTTCAGCGCCGACGGGGCGCTGTGGGGCTGAACGATCTTCGTGACTCAACGCCCCCGCCATCTGTGAAAGGCTTCACCCATGCGACCTGATGCTTCCACCAAGCTGCAATCCGTGGCGCCCAAGCAGGGCCCCAGCAAGGGCTTGATCGCCGCGATCGTCGGCCTCGTGGCCGTCCTCGCGATCGCGGCCGTCGCCTTCCTCTCGCTCAACAAGAGCGATGACACCGACACCCCTGTCGCTGCCGGTGACACCCCGACGGGTGCACTCGCCAACGGCCAGGGCATGCCGGTGTTCGCCGACAAGGCCAAGGCCGACGCGAAGAAGGTCGACGTCTACTTCGACTACCAGTGCCCGTACTGCAAGCAGTTCGAGCAGGCCCAGGGAGCCAAGCTCCTGGACATGGCGAAGGCCGGTGACGTCAAGCTGACGTACCACGTCAAGACCTTCCTCGATGAGAACCTGCCCGGCGACAGCTCTGCCCGAGCCGCGAACGCCGCGTTCTGCACCGCCACCGCCGGAAAGTTCTCCGACTTCACGACGAAGGTGTTCGAGAACCAGCCCAAGGAGGGCGTCGGCTACACGAACGAGACGCTCATCAAGCTCGCGAAGGAGGTGGGCGTCAAGGGCTCGTCCTATGAGAAGTGCGTCAACGACAACCGGTACTCGGCGTACGTCAAGAAGACCGAGTCCGAGACCAACAAGGCCGGGGTCAACTCCACGCCGGTCGTCAAGATCAACGGCAAGGACGTCGACAACGCCGACATGGCCGGCATGATGAACATCGAGAACTCGACGCCCACCACGATCGACAAGGTGCTGGCCAAGTTCTGATGCTGACGGAGATTCCTTCACCGACCGAAGGGGTGCTGTGGCTGGGCCCGGTGCCCCTTCGGGCGTATGCGATCTGCATCCTGGCGGGCGTCGTCATCGCGACGATGATCACCGGGCGGCGCCTCGAAGGGCGCGGCTACTCGCGTGACGCGGCCGTCGACGTCGCCCTGTGGATCGTGCCGTTCGGCATCGTCGGGGGGCGGCTGTACCACGTCATCACGACGCCGCAACCGTACTTCGGCGAGGGCGGGCACCCGCTCGACGCGTTCAAGGTGTGGGAGGGCGGCCTCGGCATCTGGGGCGCCGTCGTCCTGGGCGCCGTCGGCGCCTGGTTGGGCGCGCGCAAGGCGGGCGTCCCGTTCCCGGTGCTCGCCGACTGCGTCGCCCCCGCGCTGCCGCTCGCGCAGGCGATCGGCCGGTTCGGCAACTATTTCAACAACGAGTTGTACGGTCGCGCGACGAACGTGCCGTGGGCCCTCGAGATCCACCAGTGGGACATGAACAAGGGGCGTTCGGTCGTCGACTCGACCGGTGCCCCCGTCGTCCTCGGCACGTTCCACCCGACGTTCCTCTACGAGGCGATCTGGTGCATGCTCATCGCCCTCGTCATCTGGCGCCTGTCGGATTCGGGGCGGCTGCGCCAGGGGCAGGCGTTCGCGCTGTACGTCATGCTGTACCCGCTAGGCCGCATCGTCGTCGAGTTGATGCGCAGCGACTTCGCGAACCGCATCCTCGGTGTGCGCGTCAACGTGTGGGTGTGCGGCATCGTCTTCCTGCTCGGCCTCGCGATCTTCATCGCGCGCCGGCGTGCGTCCGCCGACCCACGGGCGGCGCACCAGCTCGAGCCGGATGCCCACGGTGCACACGATGCGGACACCACGGCCGACGAGGCCTCCTGAGCTGTATCGTCAGCTGAGACGCGCTCGTCCACGTGGTGAGCGCGCATGAACATTCGATAGAATGCATAAAACCCGCAGGCCAATGCCGTCCCGCGGTGGTTTCGACCCGACCCGATGCCTCGTGCGCCCTGCGCTCGGGCGTCCCGACGACGAACAGGACGGTGAGTCATGTCTGCTCATGCTTTCTCCGCCCAGCCCGCTGCCCAGGGGTTGTACGACCCCACGTTCGAGCATGACGCCTGTGGTGTCGCGCTCGTCGCGACGATGCGGGGCCACGCCGGCCACGACATCGTCGACGCGGCGCTGCTGGCCCTGACCAACCTCGACCACCGCGGTGCCACGGGCGCCGACCCGCTCGTCGGCGACGGCGCCGGCATCCTCACGCAGATCCCCGACGCGTTCCTGCGCGAGGTCGTCGACTTCGAGCTGCCCGCGAAGGGCTCCTACGCCGTCGGCATCGCGTTCCTGCCGCAGGACGCCGACGGCCAGTGGCACGTCGGCGAGGGCTTCGACCGCATCGCCGACGAGGAAGGCCTCGTCGTCCTCGGCTGGCGTGACGTCCCCGTCAACCCCGACGTCGTCGGTGAGTCGGCGCGCGGCACGATGCCGGTCTTCCGCGAGGTGTTCGTCGCGGCGAAGGACGGCGACGCCTCGGGCCTCGAACTCGACCGTCTCGCGTTCTGTGCGCGCAAGCGCGCCGAGAACGAGCTCGACGTCTACTTCGCGTCGCTGTCGGCGCGCACCATGGTCCACAAGGGCATGCTGACGACGGCGCAGCTCGAGCAGTTCTACCCCGACCTGTCGGACGAGCGGTTCGAGACGGCGCTGGCCCTCGTGCACAGCCGGTTCTCGACGAACACGTTCCCGAGCTGGCCGCTCGCGCACCCGTTCCGCTTCATCGCGCACAACGGTGAGATCAACACGGTGCGCGGCAACCGCAACTGGATGAGCGCACGCGAGTCGCAGTTGCGCAGCGACATCATCCCCGGCGACCTGTCTCGCCTGCTGCCGATCTGCACCCCGAACGCGTCCGACTCGGCGACGTTCGACGAGGCCCTCGAACTGCTGCACCTGTCGGGTCGCAGCCTGCCGCACTCGGTGCTCATGATGATCCCCGAGGCGTGGGAGAACCACGCGACGATGGACCCGGCGCGTCGCGCGTTCTACGAGTACCACGCCGCGTTCATGGAGCCGTGGGACGGCCCCGCGTGCGTGACGTTCACCGACGGTTCGCTCATCGGCGCCGTCCTCGACCGCAACGGCCTGCGTCCCGGGCGTTACTCGGTGACGAAGGACGGCCTCGTCGTCCTCGCCTCCGAGGCGGGTGTGCTCGGCCTCGCGCCGGAGGACGTCGTCGAGCGTGGGCGCCTGCAGCCGGGCAAGATGTTCCTCATCGACACCGAGGCCGGGCGCATCATCCCGGACGAGGAGATCAAGGGCGAACTCGCCACGGCGAAGCCGTATCAGGAGTGGCTCGACTCGGGCATCGTCAAGGTCGGCGACCTGCCGGATCGTGAGCACATCACCCACTCGCTCAGCTCGGTCACGCGCCGTCAGCAGACGTTCGGCTACACGAACGAGGAGCTGAAGATCCTGCTGACGCCGATGGCGTCGACGGGCGCCGAGGCGCTCGGTTCGATGGGCACCGACACGCCCGTCGCCGTCCTCAGCTCGCGTCCGCGCCTGCTGTTCGACTACTTCACGCAGCTGTTCGCGCAGGTGACGAACCCGCCGCTCGACGCGATCCGCGAGGAGCTCGTCACGAGCCTCGGCACGACGATGGGTCCGGAGGGCAACCTGCTCACCGACGGCCCCGAGCACGTCAAGCAGGTCGAGTTCGGCTTCCCCGTCATCGACAACGACGAGCTCGCGAAGATCGTCCACATCAACGCCGACGGCGACCGCGCCGGCTTCGCGGCGTACGTCATCCGCGGCACGTACCGCGTCGACGGTGGTGCGAGCGCGCTCAAGGCGCGCCTGCAGGGCATCTTCGCCGAGGTCGACCAGGCGATCGCCGACGGTCACCGCTTCGTCGTCCTGTCCGATCGTGACTCGAACGCCGAGTTCGCGCCGATCCCGTCGCTGCTGCTGACGGCGGCGGTGCACCACCACCTCATCCGTCAGAAGACGCGTCTGCAGGTCGGGCTCGTCGTCGAGGCCGGCGATGTGCGCGAGGTCCACCACGTCGCGCTGCTCGTCGGCTACGGCGCGGCGCTCGTCAACCCGTACCTCGCGATGGAGTCCGTCGAGCAGCTCGCCCATGAGGGTGCGCTCGGTGACACGACGCCCGAGCAGGCCGTCAAGAACCTCATCAAGGCGCTCGGCAAGGGCCTGCTCAAGGTCATGTCGAAGATGGGCATCTCGACCGTCGCCTCCTACCGCGGCGCGCAGGTGTTCGAGGCGCTCGGCCTCAGCCAGGGGGTCGTCGACGAGTACTTCACCGCGACGACGTCGCGTCTCGGCGGCATCGGTCTCGACGTCATCGCGGCCGAGGTCGCGGCGCGTCACGCGAAGGCCTACCCGAGCGACGGCCAGGGCCCCGCGCACCGCGAGCTCGAGGTCGGTGGCGAGTACAAGTGGCGCCGCGAGGGTGCACCGCACCTGTTCAACCCGACGACGGTGTTCCGCCTCCAGCACTCGACGCGCGCGCGTCGTTACGACATCTTCAAGCAGTACACGCAGGCCGTCGACGACCAGTCGGCAGAGCTCATGACGCTGCGCGGGCTGTTCAAGTTCGCCTCCGACCGTCCGTCGATCTCGATCGACGAGGTGGAGCCGGCGAGCGCCATCGTCAAGCGCTTCTCGACGGGTGCGATGTCGTACGGCTCGATCTCGAAGGAGGCACACGAGACGCTCGCGATCGCGATGAACCGTCTCGGCGCGAAGTCGAACACCGGAGAGGGCGGCGAGGACGTCGATCGCCTGCTCGACCCGAAGCGTCGTTCGGCGATCAAGCAGGTCGCCTCGGGTCGCTTCGGCGTGACGTCGCTGTACCTCACGGAGGCCGACGACATCCAGATCAAGATGGCGCAGGGCGCGAAGCCCGGCGAGGGCGGTCAGCTGCCCGGGCCGAAGGTGTACCCGTGGGTGGCGCGCACGCGTCACGCGACGCCCGGCGTGGGTCTCATCTCGCCGCCGCCGCACCACGACATCTACTCGATCGAGGATCTCGCGCAGCTCATCCACGACCTGAAGAACGCGAACCCGAGCGCGCGCATCCACGTCAAGCTCGTCTCCGAGGTCGGCGTCGGCACCGTCGCCGCCGGTGTCTCGAAGGCCCACGCGGACGTCGTGCTCATCTCCGGCCACGACGGCGGCACGGGAGCCTCCCCGCTGACGTCGCTCAAGCACGCCGGTGGGCCGTGGGAGCTCGGCCTCGCCGAAGCGCAGCAGACGCTGCTGCTCAACGGCCTGCGCGACCGCATCGTCGTGCAGACCGACGGCCAGCTCAAGACGGGCCGTGACGTCGTCATCGCCGCGCTGCTCGGCGCGGAGGAGTTCGGTTTCGCAACCGCGCCCCTCGTCGTCAGCGGCTGCATCATGATGCGCGTGTGTCACCTCGACACCTGCCCGGTCGGCATCGCGACGCAGAACCCGGAGCTGCGCGAGCGTTTCAGCGGCAAGCCGGAGTTCGTCGAGACGTTCTTCGAGTACATCGCCGAGGAGGTGCGCGAGATCCTCGCCGAGCTCGGTTTCCGTTCGATCGAGGAGGCCGTCGGGCACGTCGAGGCGCTCGACACCGACGAGGCCGTCGAGCACTGGAAGGCCAGTGGTCTCGACCTCGCGCCGATCTTCGCGAAGGCGGAGATGCCGTTCGGCGGTGAGCTGTTCAACACCCAGGGTCAGGATCACCACCTCGACGCTGCGCTCGACAACGAACTCATCGCGAAGGCGAAGGACGCCATCGAGCACAAGACGCCGGTCGCGTTCGAGACGAAGGTGTCGAACGTCAACCGCACCGTCGGCACGATGCTCGGCCACGAGTTGACCAAGCGCTACCTCGATGAATTGCTCCACGACGACTTCGTCGACATCACGCTGCGCGGTGCGGGCGGGCAGAGCTTCGGCGCCTTCATCCCGAAGGGCCTGACGCTGCGGCTCGTCGGCGAGGGCAACGACTACGTCGGCAAGGGCCTGTCGGGTGGGCGCATCATCATCCGTCCCGATACCGAGACGGCCCTCGTCGCCGAGGAGAACGCCATCGCGGGCAACGTCATCGGTTATGGCGCGACCAGCGGTGAGATCTTCCTGCGCGGCAAGGTCGGCGAACGCTTCTGCGTCCGCAACTCGGGAGCGACGGCCGTCGTCGAGGGCGTGGGCGATCACGGCTGCGAGTACATGACCGGTGGTCGCGTGCTCATCCTCGGCGCGACCGGACGCAACTTCGCGGCCGGCATGTCGGGCGGTGAGGCGTACGTCCTCGATCTCGACGCCGACCTCGTCAACCGCGAGCTCGTCGAGGTCACCGGCCTGCGCGCCGAGGACGAGGACGTCGTCAAGGAGCTGCTGACGAAGCACGCCGCCGAGACGGGTTCGTCCGTCGCCGAGTCGTTGCTGAACGACTGGCCTGCGAGCCTCGTCCGTTTCTCGCTCGTCACGCCGCGTGAGTACCAGCGCGTGCTGAGCATCCGCAAGGACGCCGAAGGCATGGGCGTCGACCCCGACAGCGCCCAGGTGTGGGACAAGATCATGGAGGTGAGTTGACGTGGCTGACCCCCGCGGATTCCTCAAGACCCGGGAGCGCGAGCTGCCCGAACGTCGCCCCGTTCCCGTTCGCATCCGCGACTGGAAGGAGGTGTATGAGGAGCAGCAGCTCGGCACCCTGCAGCGTCAGGCCGGCCGATGCATGGACTGCGGCATCCCGTTCTGTCACGCGGGCTGCCCCCTCGGCAACCTCATCCCCGAGTGGAACGACCTGTCGTGGAAGGGTGAGTGGGAGGAGGCCATCGAGCGCCTCCACGCCACGAACAACTTCCCCGAGTTCACCGGACGCCTGTGCCCCGCGCCCTGCGAGACGGCGTGCGTGCTCGGCATCAGCCAGCCCGCCGTCACGATCAAGCAGGTCGAGAAGACGGTCGTCGAGGAGGGCTTCGAGCGTGGTTACGTCAGGCCGCAGGTGCCGACGCGCCTGACGGGCAAGACGGTCGCCGTCGTCGGTTCGGGGCCCGCGGGCCTCGCCGCCGCGCAGCAGCTGACGCGCGCCGGGCACACCGTCGCCGTGTTCGAGCGCGACGACGCCCCCGGTGGCCTGATGCGCTACGGCATCCCCGAGTTCAAGATGGAGAAGGGCATCCTCGATCGTCGCATCGAGCAGATGAAGGCCGAGGGCACCCGTTTCCGCTGCAACACCGAGATCGGCGTGACGCTGACGGCGGAGCAGCTGCGCTCGCGCTACGACGCCGTCGTCCTCGCGATGGGCGCGACGGTGCGTCGCGACCTGCCGGTGCCGGGGCGTGAGCACACGGGCACGTACCAGGCGATGGAGTACCTGCCCCAGGCCAACCGCGTCGCGCTCGGCGGCGAGGTCGAGGGTCAGATCCTCGCGACCGGCAAGGACGTCGTCGTCATCGGTGGTGGCGACACCGGAGCCGACTGCATCGGTACGGCGCTGCGTCAGGGCGCGAAGTCGGTGACGAGCCTCGAGATCATGCCGCAGCCCGGCGAGGAGCGTCCGGCCAACCAGCCGTGGCCGACGTACCCGATGATCTTCCGCGTCGCCTCGGCGCACGAGGAGGGTGGCGAGCGCGTCTACTCCGCCTCGACGAAGGAGATCCTCGCGGACGACGACGGCAACGTCAGCGGTCTGAAGATCGTCGAGGTGAAGTTCGTCGACGGCAAGTTCGAGGAGGTCGAAGGCTCGGAGCGAGTCATCCCGGCGCAGCTCGTGCTGCTCGCGATGGGCTTCCTCGGCCCGCAGGGCGAGGGTCTGCTCGAGCAGCTCGGCGTCGACACCGACGAGCGCAGCAACGTGCAGCGCGACGCGAACTACATGTCGAGCGTGCCCGGCGTGTTCGTCGCCGGTGACTGTGGGCGCGGCCAGTCGCTCATCGTGTGGGCGATCGCCGAGGGCCGCAGCGCGGCGCGCGGCGTCGACATGTGGCTCATGGGTGACTCGACGTTGCCCGCGCCGATCAAGCCGACGGATCGTCCGCTGACGGTGTGATCGTCCGCATGTGTTGACGCCTGATCGCGCGTCGTGGAAGCCCCTGCCGCCCTCGTGGGGGCGGGGGTTTCCGCGTCGTCGCGGGCCTACCCGCGAGTACGGTGACGGGGGTCTCACCGGGCGAGATGGTCGACTGAGGGAACGCTCGCGCGGGCGATAGGGTTGGCAGCATGCGTCGCGCGAAAATTGTTGCCACCCTTGGCCCTGCTACCGACTCTGCCGAACGGACGCGTGAGCTCGTCGAGGCCGGCCTCGACGTCGCCCGCTTCAACCTCTCCCACGGTTCGTACGAGGAGCACCAGACCCGGTACGACCACGTCCGCGCCGCCGCTGCGGCGACGGGTCGCGCCGTCGGCGTCCTCGCCGACCTGCAGGGCCCGAAGATCCGCACCGCTCGTTTTTCCGCGGGCCCGGTCGACCTCGCGAAGGGCGACCGCTTCACCATCACGACCGAGGACGTCGACGGTGACTCCGAGAGCGTCGGCACGACGTACAAGGGCCTGCCGGGCGACGTCAACGTCGGCGACATGCTGCTCGTCGACGACGGCAAGGTCGCGCTGCGCGCGGTCGAGGTGACGGCCACGGACGTCGTGACCGAGGTGGTCGTGCCGGGCCGCGTCTCGAACAACAAGGGCATCAACCTGCCCGGTGTCGCGGTGAGCGTGCCCGCGCTCAGCGAGAAGGACGAGGCTGACCTGCGCTGGGCGTTGAAGGCCGGCGCCGACCTCATCGCGCTGTCGTTCGTGCGCGACGCCGCCGACATCACGCGCTGCCACGAGATCATGGACGAGGTGGGCATCCGTCGCCCCGTCATCGCGAAGATCGAGAAGCCGCAGGCGGTCGAGAACCTCATCGAGATCATCGAGGCGTTCGACGGCATCATGGTCGCGCGCGGTGACCTCGGCGTGGAACTGCCGCTCGAGGACGTGCCGATCGTGCAGAAGCGTGCCATCGAGCTCGCGCGCCGCGCGGCGAAGCCCGTCATCGTCGCGACGCAGGTGCTCGAGTCGATGATCGAGAATCCGCGCCCGACGCGCGCCGAGGCCTCCGACTGCGCCAACGCGGTGCTCGACGGCGCGGACGCCGTCATGCTGTCGGGGGAGACGTCGGTCGGTGCGTGGCCGATCGAGACGGTCAAGACGATGGCGCGCATCATCTCCTCGACGGAGGAGCACGGCCTCGAGCGCGTGCCCGACCTCGGCATCCAGCCGCACACGAAGGGCGGCGTCGTGACGAAGGCCGCCGTCGAGGTGGGGGAGACGCTCAGGTGCACGCATCTGGTCAACTTCACGACGACGGGCGACTCGGCGCAGCGCATGTCGCGTCTGCGTCCGCGCCTGCCGATCGTCGCGTTCACGCCGTCGGAGACGGTGCGTTCGCAGCTCGCGCTCGTGTGGGGCGTGCAGACGGAGTGCAGCCCGAAGGTCAAGCACACGGACGAGATGTCGATGCAGGTCGACGAGATCTTCCTCGGCGACGGTCGCTGCATCGAGGGTGACCTCGTCGTCATCGCCGCCGGTTCGCCTCCCGGCATCCCCGGTTCGACGAACGCGCTGCGCGTGCACAAGATCGGCGACGCGAAGAACCGCGTCGCGCCGGCCTACGAGGACCACGAGAAGGCCCGTAGCGCCGCCGCGCAGAACTGATACTGCCTCAGTCCTTGATCGGCGCTGCTGCCCCCGCGCCCGGTGCGCGGGGGCAGCGCGCGTTCGGGTAAGGTGAGCGGGCACCAGCCGACGTGGTGGAATGGCAGACACGGAGCACTCAAAATGCTTTGCCGCAAGGCGTGGGGGTTCGAATCCCCCCGTCGGCACGCGCACAGGGCTCGACCGTCGAGGTCGAGCCCTTCGTCGTTCCGCGGCGGCGGCGCTAGGCTGGCGCGCATGCTCTCCAAGGACACGCAGCTGTGCATCTCGATGTCGGGGCGCCCGAGCAACATCGGCACGCGCTTCCACAACCGGCTCTATGACGAGCTGGGGCTCGACTTCGTCTACAAGGCGTTCTCGCCGGTTGATCTCGCGCAGGCCGTCGCCGGCATCAGGGGGCTGCCGATCCGGGGCGCGGCAGTGAGCATGCCGTTCAAGGAGCAGGTCATCCCGATGCTCGACGCGCTCGACGAATCGTCGAAGGCCATCGACTCCGTCAACACGATCGTCAACGACGACGGCGTCCTCACCGGCTACAACACCGATTACGTCGCCGTCGCGTCGCTGCTGCAGACCCACGGCGTGCCGACCGACCTGCGCATCGCCGTGCGCGGCTCGGGCGGCATGGGCAAGGCGGTCGTCGCCGCGTGCCGCGACACCGGCTTCACGCGCGGAACGATCGTCGCGCGCAACGTCGAGGCGGGGGAGAAGCTCGCCGCGCAATACGGCTGGGAGCACTCGCGCGATGTGCCGGAAGGCACCGACGTCCTTGTCAACGTCACGCCCCTCGGCATGGCCGGTGGTGAGGGCGTGGGGCGGTTGAGCTTCACCACCGACGAGATCGACGCCGCGACGTGGATCTTCGACGTCGTCGCGAGCCCGAGCGACACGCCGCTCGTCGTCGCCGCGCGGGAGCGGGGCAAGAACGTCATCACCGGCGCCGAGGTCATCGCGCTGCAGGCCGCCGAGCAGTTCGTCCTCTACACCGGCGTACGCCCCAGCGACGAGCAGATCCGTACCGCGTCCGAGTTCTCGCGCCAGGACGCGTAGGATTTTCGCCGTGAGTGAGACGAGCGACCAAGACCAGCGCCTGCGCGTCGTCGTGGCGGAGGACGAATCTCTCATCCGCCTCGACCTCGTCGAGATGCTCGATGCGGGCGGCTACGACGTCGTCGCCGCCGTCAGCGACGGGGAAGCGGCCGTGGCTGCGATCGCCGAGCACCGACCCGACCTCGCGCTGCTCGACGTCAAGATGCCCCGCAAGGATGGCATCAGCGCCGCCGAGGAGATCGGCGCCGACGGCCTCACCCCCGTCGTCCTCCTGACGGCGTTCAGCGACCGCCACCTCGTCGAACGCGCGAGCGACGCGGGCGTCATGGCCTACGTCGTCAAACCGTTCACCTGGAACGACCTCGGCCCGGCGCTCACCGTCGCGACCCGCCGATGGCGCGAGATGCGCGCCCTGCGTGACGAACTCGCGGCGATCAACGCCAAGCTCGAGACGCGCAAACAACTCGACCGGGCGAAGGGCATCCTCACCACCAAGCTCGGCCTCGACGAACCCGCGGCGTTCCGCTGGATCCAGAAGACCGCGATGGATCGTCGTCTGTCGATGCAGCAGGTCTGCGACGGCGTCATCGCCGAGTTCGGCGACGCCTGACGCGAGAAGGGTTGTGGAGGTTCGCGCGATGGGTATCGCGAGCCTCCACAACCCTTCGTCGCCAGAGGAGGCGTCTCAGCCCTTCGGCAGATCCCGCAGCATGCACGTGATGCGGGCGGTGCAGGTGCGGTTGCCCTCATCGTCGGTGATGACGACGTCGTACGCCGCGAGGGTGCGCCCGATCGACAGCGCCGTCGCGGTCGCCGTCACGATGCCGCTCCTCGCGGAACGGTGATGCGTCGCGTTGATGTCGAGCCCGACGGCGAATCGTCCCGGCCCGGCGGCCATGTTCGCGCCGATGGAGCCGACGCTCTCGGCGACAACGACGTTCGCGCCGCCGTGCAGCAACCCGAACGGCTGCGTGTTGCCCTCGACGGGCATGGTCGCGACGACACGCTCGGGGGAGGCCTCGAGCACGCGGATGCCCATGCGCTCGTCGAGCGTGCCGCGGCTCATTTGCGCGAGTTCGTCGAGCATCTGCTCCTGCGTCATCTCGGGCGCGTGGGTTGCGGTCTCGGGCGTGGGGGAGCTCGTCATGGTCTCGCCTTTCGGGTTGTCGGTGCTGGGACATAGGCTGCCACGTGTGAAGCGCTTGTTGTTGTTGGACGGACATTCCCTCGCCTACCGGGCCTTCTTCGCGCTGCCCGCGGAGAATTTCTCGACCTCGACGGGGCAGCACACGAACGCCGTGTACGGCTTCACGTCGATGCTCATCAACCTGCTGCGCGACGAGGAACCGACGCACCTCGCCGTCGCGTTCGACGTGTCGCGTCAGACGTTCCGCAGCGAGGAGTACGCCGAGTACAAGGCGGGCCGCGCGACGACGCCGAGCGAGTTCAAGGGGCAGGTGAGCCTCGTCAAGGAGGTGCTCGACGCGATGGGCGTCACGCATCTCGAACTCGACGGGTACGAGGCCGACGACATCCTCGCGACACTCACCACCCAGGCGACGCAGGCCGGTTTCGACGAGGTGCTCCTGTGCTCCGGCGACCGCGACGCGCTGCAGCTCGTGCGCGACAACGTCACTGTGCTGTACCCCGTCAAGGGCGTCTCGGAGCTGACGCGCATGACGCCCGCCGCCGTCGAGGAGAAGTACGGCGTGCCGCCCGAGCGCTACAGCGACCTCGCCGCGCTCGTCGGCGAGAAGAGCGACAACCTGCCCGGCGTGCCCGGTGTCGGCCCCAAGACGGCCGCGAAGTGGATCGGGCAGTACGGCGACCTCGAGGGCCTCGTCGCCAACGTCGACCAGATCAAGGGCAAGGCCGGCGAGAACGTGCGCGCCCACCTCGACGGCGTGCTGCGCAACCGACGCCTCAACCAGCTGCTCGTCGACGTGCCGCTGCCGGTGACGCCGGACGACCTCGCGCGCCACGACTGGAACCGTGACGAGGTGCACCGCGTCTTCGACGGTCTCGAGTTCAAGGTGCTGCGCGACCGCCTGTTCGCGACGCTCGGCACGGCGCAGCCCGAGGCGGAGGGCGACGTCAGCGTCGACGGCGTCGTGCTCGGCGACGGCGAGGTCGAGACGTGGCTCGCCGGTATCACCGGGCGCGCCGGGCTGTTCGTCGACGGCACGTGGGCGAAGGGCGCGGGTGACGCGAGCGGCCTGGCGATCGCCGACGAGAGCGGCCGCGCCGCGTACGTCGACCTGACGACCCTCGCACCCGAGGACGAGCAGGCGCTTGCCGAGTGGCTCGCCGACGTGACGAAGGCGAAGGCCCTGCATGACGCGAAGGGCCCGATGCACGCCCTCGCCGCGCGCGGTCTCACCCTCGCAGGGCTGACGAACGACACCGCCATCGCGGCCTACCTCGTGCGACCCGACCAGCGCTCGTACGGGTTCGAGGATCTGCTGCTGCGCTACTGCCACATCGAACTGCCCGAGACCAGCAAGCAGGCAGCCGGTCAGGGGATGCTCGACCTCGGTGACGTCGGCGCTACGCAGGGCGACGACGCCATGGCGCGCGCCGCGGCCGTCGCGACCCTGGCCGCCGCGCTCGACGAGGCGGTCGCCGACGTCGGTGGCATCGAGCTCATGGCCGAGCTCGAGCTGCCGATCGTCGAGGTGCTCGCGACGATGGAGCAGGCAGGCATCGCCGTCGACCTCGACGCGCTGCACGAACTCGAAGCCGACTACGACGCGCAGGTCGTCGCCGCGCAGCAGGACGCGTGGGACGCGATCGGTGGTGATCAGGTCAACCTCGGCTCGCCGAAGCAGTTGCAGGTCGTGCTGTTCGAGACCCTGGGCCTGCCGAAGACCAAGAAGACGAAGACGGGGTACACGACGGACGCCGAGGCGATCGCCGACCTGTCGGAAAAGGCACCGCACCCGTTCCTCGACGCGCTGCTGCGTCACCGTGACGCCTCGAAGCTGCGCTCGACGGTGCAGGGCCTCATCAAGTCGATCGGTGACGACGGCCGCATCCACACCACCTACCAGCAGACGATTGCGGCGACCGGGCGTCTCAGCTCGACCGACCCGAACCTGCAGAACATCCCGATCCGCACCGAATCGGGTCGACGCATCCGTCGTGTCTTCGTGGTCGGCGAGGGCTACGACTGCCTCATGTCCGCCGACTACAGCCAGATCGAGATGCGAGTCATGGCGCACCTGTCCGGCGACGAGGGCCTCATCCAGGCCTTCAACGACGGCGAGGACCTGCACCGGTTCGTCGGCTCACGCGTGTTCGGCGTCGAGCCGAGCGAGGTGACCTCCGAGATGCGCGCGAAGGTCAAGGCGATGTCGTACGGCCTCGCGTACGGGCTGTCGGCGTTCGGCCTGAGCAAGCAGCTGCGCATCTCCACGGCCGAGGCGCAGCGCCTCATGGACGGCTACTTCGAACGCTTCGGTGGGGTGCGCGACTACCTGCGTCAGATCGTCGACGACGCGCGCGCGACCGGCTACACCGAGACGATGATGGGCCGGCGCCGCTACCTGCCCGACCTGACGAGCGACAACCGTCAGCGCCGCGACATGGCCGAGCGCATGGCGCTCAACGCGCCGATCCAGGGCTCGGCGGCCGACATCATGAAGAAGGCCATGCTCGGCGTCGACGAGGCGTTGCGCGCGGCGAACCTGCGCTCGCGGGTGCTCCTGCAGGTGCACGACGAACTCATCGTCGAGGTCGGCGCGGGCGAACGCGACGAAGTCGAACGCATCGTGCGCGAGCAGATGGGTGCGGCCGCCGACCTCGCGGTGCCGCTCGACGTCAACGTCGGCACCGGACGCAGCTGGCAGGACGCCGAGCACTGACGGCCGCCGCCCGTGAGGGTCGACAGCCGGCACGTCGGGTCGGCCGGTGAGAAGAAGACGTTCGCAGCTGCCTCTCGGCCGAGCAGCCGACCTAGAGTGGAAGATTCCGGTTGGGGATCTTTTTCACTCATCTCGGAGGTGCTCATCACCGCTTCGGGCCCGGGGGCCAGCGGTTTCGGCCGGGGACCCTTCGAGCCGTTGATGGGGCTCTTGGCCCAGTCGCTCACCGACGTCGAGTGTCACACGGCGGGCGCGCACACCCGGTGCGACGACGGCGTCGTCACCGATGACGCAGTCCTCCAGCACGGCGCCCGCCCCCACGACCGCGCCGGGCCCGATGATGCAGCCGTTCACGATGGCGTCGGCGGCGACGCGTGATCCGCCCAGCAGCAGGCTGCCGGAGATCGCACCCGCGTCAGGGGTGCCAGCAACCCCCCGCAGGTCGACGGCGTCGAGGTCACGCTCACGCGCCCAGGCGAGGTTCGCCGCCAGCAGGGCGGCGGGCGTACCGATGTCGTGGAACGGTGCGTCGTCGCGGTTGACGAACACCCCGCCGCGCTCGCTCGCCTCAGGAAACACCTCGCGTTCGAGGGAGACGACCGCGTCGACGGGCACGAGATCGACCAGGGCGGGGGAGACGACGTACGTGCCCGCGTTGACGACGCCCGCCGGCGCACTCGGTGGCTTCTCCTCGAACGCCGTGACGCGCCCGGCCTCGTCGAGGTGTAGCAACCCGTACGCCGACGCGTCGGGCACGGCGCGTCCGTGGATCGTGGCGAGCATCGGGGGTGCGTCGCCGGCGCGAACGGCACACGCCCGGTGCGCCCGGTGCGCGGCGACCTGCGCGCCGAGGTCATGCTCGGTGATGAGGTCGCCGTTGAGGACGAGCACGTCGTCGTCGGACGCGAGATCGAGCAACCCGCACGCGTGACGCAGCGCGCCGGCGGTGCCGAGCGGATGCTCCTCACGGCTGTAGCGCAACCGGACGCCGTACGCGTCGCCGTCACCGAGCGCCGGACGAAAGGCGTCCGCGTGGTACGAGGTCGCGAGCACGACGGATTCGACGCCCGCCGCCGCGAGACGATGAAGTTGGTGCGCGATGACGGGTTCGTCACCGATCGGCAACAGGTGCTTCGGCGTGCGGCGCGTGAACGGCAGCAGCCGGGTGCCGTACCCACCGGCCAGGACGACGGCGTGCAGGCTCATCGGCCGCTGGTGCTCGACGCACTCGACGAGCTGGTGCTCGACGCGCCCGACCCGTCACCGTGCTGCTGGATCTGCGGGGCGAGCCAGTTCCAGAAGATCGGGCCGGACTCGCTGGTGAAGTGCAGCCCATCGGCGTAGAGGTTCACGCCGTTGATGCGGCCGTGATACTGCCCGCCGGGGCAGAGGAAGCCGAACTGGTCGATGAGGGTGACTCCGTTGGAACGCGCCCAGCCCTTCGCCACGTCGTTGAGATGCTCGACCTTCGCGGTGTCGTTGGTCGCGACGACCGTCGGGTCGGTTCCTATCGTCGGCACGCGGTGGCACGACAGGTCGACGAGGTAGGGGTGGGTGATGTTCTGCTGCTTCGCCTTCTGCGCGACGCCGTCGAGGCTGGAGCGCACGAACGCGTCGTGCTCGGCGCTGCCGGTGCGCAGCGTCCGTCCGTCGACCGCGTAGTCGTTGAGCAGGTTCTGCGGCAGGAAATACAGCATCGTGTCGCGCCCGGCGAGGCCGTAGTACCAGTCGTCGTGGAACTGGTCGCACTTCGACAGCGACGGCACCGGCTGGCCGCCGCTGCTCTCCTGCCCGGCGAACGTCGTGCATCCAAAGCTCGCTGATTCCGTCAGCTGCAGGTCGGGAAAGCGTGTCTGCGGGAAGTTGGCGAACAGGCTGTGCGGGATCGAGTTGCCGACGAGGATCGCCTTGACGTCCTCACCGGGCGTGTACGTCTTCATCGCGTACGTCAGTTCGCCGCCACCCGAACCGGCTTCCAGATCTGAACCGCCACCCGAGACGTGCGGTAGCGCCAGCGCCCCACCGGCGACGACGAGTGCCGTCGCGGCGGCCGCGATCGGGGCGAGCCGACGAGGTGCAGGCGAGCGCGGCCACAGGGCGCGCACCCCGCCACGGCGCACGGGCTGCTCCACGAAGCGGTAGGTCGCCGTCGCGAGCACGAGGGCGGCGACGGCCTGGACGACGCCCGCCCACGCCGCGTCGAGGCCGAGACGCTCGGGCGCGAGGTAGACGTGCAGCGGCCAGTGCCACAGGTACAGCGCGTAGCTGATGAGCCCGAGCCGGCGCAGCCACTCGAACGACAGCACGTGCTGGAAGCTGTTCGGGTGCGGCGAGGCTGCCGCGAGGATCGGCACGAGCGCGACGACGCAGAACGCGACGAGCCCGCCACGGAACAGCCCGGACGACGACTCGTCGAAGGTCAGCATCGCGATGACCAGCGCGAAGAGCGCCGGCCACGCGAGACGTTCGAGCCACAGCAGCCACGGCGCGGGGCGCGCATGACCCCACTGCGACGGCCCGATCCAGGCACCCGCGGCGGCGCCGATGAGCAGTTCGAACGCGCGGGTGTCGGTGCCGTAGTAGATGCGCGTCGGGTCGACGCCGGGCACGTACAGGTGCGCCATCCACAGCGCCGACGCAGCAGCGAGCGCGAGCAACCAGAACGCGAGGTGGCGGCGGCGCGTGAGGAACCGCGTGAGCGCGAGCAGCAGGAGCGGGAACAGCAGGTAGTACTGCTCCTCGATGGCGAGCGACCATGCGTGACGCAGGGGAGAGGGCGTGCCGTTCGAGGCGAAGTAGGCCTCGTCACCGGAGATGAAGTGCCAGTTCGCGACGTACGCGAGGGTCGAGAGCACGTCGAGCGAGACGGCGTAACGACGCGACGGCAACGTCCAGAACGTCGCCATGACGAGCACCGCGAGAAGGACGACGACGAGCGTCGGCATGAGCCGTCGGGCGCGTGCCAGCCAGAACCCGCGCAGGTCGATGCCGCCGCGTTGGACGTACTCGCGTACGAGCAGCGTCGTGATGAGGTAGCCGGACAGGACGAAGAACAGGTCGACGCCGAGCCACCCGCCGCGCGCCGCGTTCGGCCACAGGTGGAACACGAGGACACCGAGCACCGCGAGCGCCCGCAGGCCGTCGAGGGCCGGGCGGTATGTCAGGGGGGTGTGGGGGCGGCGAGCCACGGTCGATCCTCTTCCACGAGTCATTCGTTCGAAGCCCTGAGTGTATTTGTGACATACACCTCATTGCAGGTGAATCCACCGCTAGCATGCGGTCATGCTGAACACGAACGATGAGGCGGGCCCCACGGGTCTCGCGACCGGCACGAAGATCGCTGCCATCATCTCCGCGCTGCTCCTGGCCGTCGCGGTCTACTTCTTCGTCTCCCCGACGAACTTCCGGGGCAAGGACGGCAGCCTGTTCGGCTGCGGTTCGCCGATGTCCCCCAACACCTCCGGCCTCGCGAAGGGGCAGTGCAACATCATCGAGGGGCAATCGCTGCACCGCGCGCTGCTGTTCCTCGCGCTCGCGCTCACCACCGCCGCGCTCGGCTACCTCCTGTTCGGCACGCACGGCTCCGGGCGCGCCGCGCGCGGACGCGAGCGCTACGACCGTTATGAAGAGCACGACGACGATGACGACGAGCGTCCGGTGCGCCCCGCGCGGCGCGAGCGTCGTGACGCCGAGGAGCGTCCCGCACGTCGTGCACGCCTCGGTGACGAGGACCGCGACGCAGAGCGCCACGAGCGCGGCGTGCGCATCGAGAAGGTCGAGCGGGCCGCAGGCGAAGACGGCGAGGACGACGACGTGCACGAGCGCCGCACCGCGCGCGGGCGCAAGCGCCTGTCGGACCAAGAGCGCGACTGACGCTGCCCGTACCGGCCCCGCGAAACGAGGCCAGGAGAAACGACGATGGCCTCAAAACTGTTCGCCTACCGCCCCGGGCTCGACGGCATCCGCGGCTACAGCATGGTCGTGTTCATGCTGTGGCACGTCGGTGTACTGACGTTCCTGCCGGCGCGTGGATCCTCATGAACGTCTTCTTCATCCTCTCGGCGTTCCTCATCACGCGCCTGCTGCTCGCCGAGCAGCGTGAGTTCGGGTGGATCAGCGTGCGTGAGTTCTACCGACGGCGCGTGCGTCGCCTCGCGCCGGCGCTGCTCGTCATGGTCGGCGCCGTCACCCTCGACGGGTGGGCGTTCGCGCCAGCCGCGGAGCGCACGTACCTGCGCGGCGACATCCTCGCGACCCTGACGTACGTCATGAACTGGCGCCTCGTGCTGCGCGACGATCAGTACTTCGAGGAGTTCACCCACCCGAGCATCACGCGCCATGCGTGGAGCCTGTCGGTGGAGGAGCAGTTCTACCTCGTCGTGCCGTTGCTCATCATCGCGGCGCTGACGTACGCGCACCGCCGCAGCGCGCGCACCGCGGGGTTCGTCGTCCTCGCGCTCGCGTCGGCGGCGTGGGCGTCGACGATCGATCTCGACTCACCGGGCGGGCAGGCACACGCCTATTACGGCACCGACGTGCGCATGCAGGCCCTCGCCCTCGGTGTCGCCGCGGGCGTGTGGACGGGGCATCGTGGACGTGGTGGTGGGCTGCTGCGGGCACGGGATCGTCGCGATCCGCTCGATGCGGGAGACCGCCGGCTCGAGATCCTCGGTTGGGTCGGCCTCGTCGCGACGCTCGCAGGCATCGCGCTCATCGAGCCGCTGAGTGACTGGATGTTCACCCGCGGCGGGATGCTCCTCACGAGCCTCGCCGGCCTCGCGTGGATCATCGGGTGTGCCCAACGCGTGCCGACGCCGCTCGTGCGGCTGCACGCCAACCGTCTCGCGGTGCACACCGGCAAGATCTCCTACGGGCCGTACCTCTACCACTGGCCCATCTACCTGTGGCTCGTGCGCGCCTTCGGTCGCGGGCACGTCATCCCGCTCGCGGTGGCGACGCTTGTGCTCTCGTACGCCGCCGCCGACGCGAGCTACCGCTGGCTCGAGAAGCCCGTCATCAAACGCGGGGTGCGGGCCTTCGGTGGGCGGCGCGCGGGCGCCGTCGGTCTCGTCGGGGTCCTCGTCGCGGCGCTGGCCATCCCCGCCGGGGCGAGCACGGCGGCCCACGAGGTGTCTGCGCCGCAGTACCCGCAGTACGTCGCGCACATCCCGACGCTCGTCGAGGGCCAGGCGACGTACACGCCTCCCGCCCGACCACTCGCCGTCACGCTGTACGGCGACTCGGTGCCGTACTTCCTCGCCCAGCGCATGCCGAAGGACAACTTCTCGAACCTCGTCGTGACGAACGCCGGCGCCCCCGGCTGCGACCTGCTCGACGCGCCCGTGCAGTGGATGGCGACGCGTCAGCAACCCAACGACGCGCCGTGTCGCGAGGCGAAGGCGGCGTTCGGGCCCACGGTGCGTTCTTCCGACTCCCGGCTGGCCGTGCTCATGCCGACGCTCTACCTCGCACTGCGTCACGACGTCGACGGCAAGGTGCTGTGGCTCGACGACGCGGCCTACCGCGACCTCATCACCCGCACGCTGACGAAGACCCTCACCACCGCGCGCACCTCGGGCGCGGCGAAGTTCGCCGTCACGACCGTGCCGTGCCGCACCATCGACGAACTGCAGGTGCCGCCCGAGTACCGTGGCGACTTCGACAAGTTCCCCCAACTCGTCGCCGAGGCTGGGCACCCGAAACGGGTCAACGCGATCATCACGGCGTGGGCGAAGGAACACCACGTGCCCGTCCTCGACCTCGCGGGCGCGGTGTGCGGTTCGTCGTACCAGCCGACTCGCCACGGCATCACGCTCTACGACGACGGCATCCACTTCTCGCCCGAGGCGACCCCGATGATCTGGGGCTGGCTCGCGCCGCAGATCGTGGCGGCCGCCCGATGAACGAGGCAGCCCGATGAGCATGGTGGCCAGACGATGAGCACATCCGCACGCTCGCGCGGGAGCCGTGTCGAGCGTCCCCGCACCGATCGTTACGCGGCCATGGACGGCTACCGCGGCCTGTTCGTCCTACTCGTCATCGCGTATCACTTCGGCGCGACGGGCCTCGTCGGCGGCTGGGTGGGCATCAACCACTTCTTCGTGTTCTCCGGCTTCCTCATCGCGCGCATCCTCATCAAGGAACGTCAGCGCACCGGTCGCATCGACGTGCGCCGCTTCTACGTGCGTCGCGCGCGGCGCGTGCTGCCCGCGATGTTCGTCCTCGTCGCCGCAGTTCTGACGCACACCGCCTTCCTCGAGCAACCCGCCCAGCAGAAGCAGTTCGGCGGCGACGCACTCGCCACCCTGGGCTTCTACCTCAACTGGAGGTTGATCGGCCGGAGCG
Organism: Dermacoccus sp. GAS27A; assembly: GCF_044909235.1. Lineage (NCBI taxonomy): Bacteria > Bacillati > Actinomycetota > Actinomycetes > Micrococcales > Dermacoccaceae > Dermacoccus > Dermacoccus sp. GAS27A. Next base: position 107,849 of record NZ_JBIYDW010000004.1, read on the forward strand.
ACAGCTACTTCGACCAGATCGGCAACCCGTCGCCGCTGCGTCACGCCTGGACGCTGTCTGTCGAGGAGCAGTTCTACGTCGTCATCCCGTTCCTCATCCTCGCGATCTGCGCACTCACGCGCTCGCGCCGCCTGCGCTTCACCCTCGTCATGGCGCTCGCCTGCCTGAGTGCGTGGTGGACGGCGCACCTCGGGCTCGCCTCGTTCGAGGATCAGGCGCGCCTGTACTACGGCACCGACACCCGCGTGCAGGCGCTGCTCGTCGGTGTCGCGTTCGGGTTCGCCTTCGGCGTCGGCGCCGACGGACGGGGGCCGCGCCTGCCGTCGCGCGAGGTGACACAGACCCTCGGCATCCTCGGCACGATCGTGTCGATCAGCGCGGCATTCCTGCTCGACGCGCAGACCGAGTGGGTCTACGCGAAGGGCGGCGTGCTGCTGTTCGCGCTCGGCGCCTCGCTCATGGGCTGGTCGAGCATCGACCCGCGCGGCCTCGCCATCAACCGCGTCTTCGGCTGGCAGCCGCTGGCCTTCGTCGGACAGATCTCCTACGGCCTCTACCTCTACCACTGGCCGGTGCACCTGTGGCTGCGCCCCGACGTGCCGCAGCCCGCGCTCGGGTTCCTCCAGTTCGTCGTGACGTTCGCGCTCGCCGTCGTGAGCTTCCGCTCCCTCGAGGCGCCGATCCTGCAGGACGGGTTGCGTGGCGTGTGGCCGCACCTGCGACGCAGCCGTCGCCGTGCCCTCGCCATCGGCGCGTCGGGGGTGCTCGCGGTGGCGAGCGCCGCCCAGGCCCGCACGAGCGCACCCGGCGTGCCGACGGACGTGCCGCCGCTCGTCGCGGGGACGCCCGCTTACCGCACGGGCGCGCACCAGGACGCCGGCATCGTGGGCGACAGCGTGGGTTCCTCACTCGCGCAGGGTTTTTCGCCGTCGGTCTACACCGACCTGTCGATGAGCGATGCGACGATGATCGGCTGCGACCTCGTGCCCGCGCCGATCAGCCACGACGGCCAGGACGTCGCCGAGTCCACGCGCTGCGCGAGCTGGCGCGCGGGCGTCGAGAAGCAGTTGCGCGACGCGCATGCGCGCTCTCGTCATCGTCGGTGACGCCCACTTCCTCACGACGCACCGCCTTGACGGCGTGATCGCCGCGCCGCAGACGCCGCAGGGCGCCAAGGCGATCGAGCTGGCCCTCGACTCCTGGAGACAGCGCGCCCGCGCCGCAGGCGTCGAGCGCACGGTCGTCGTCAATCTCCCGTGCCGACGCATCGACCCGGTGGGACTCGATCCGTCGTTGCGCTTCTTCGCCGAGCAGGGCTCGAACGACGCCGCCGTCGACTGGGCGAACGGCGTCATCGCGGCGTGGGTGAAGCATCACCCCGATGCGGTGCTCGCCGACCTGCACGCCCAGACGTGCAGCGCCGGTTACCGCTCGGTCATCAACGGGGTGAGCCTCTACGAGGACACGCTGCACTTCACCCCGCGCGGCGCCGCGATGATCTGGACGTGGCTCGCGCCGCAGGTGCAACGCGCGGGCGCCGCACGGTGAGGTTCACCCCGCGTGGGGCGGCGCGCGAGTTGTCGAACACCGCATGCGAAAGTGCGCCCGACGTGTGACCATGGTCACCGGTTACCGCGCGGTACGCGCGCACCTCTCGACCCTCACGACGGACGGAACGCCATGGACACCTCGACCTTCTTCCGCGACCTGCCGGCCCTGTTCGCCGGTGAGCCCGCGACGTCGGACCCGATCGACCCGCGCTGGTCGGCCCTGTGCGACGAGGTCGCGGGGTACACCGCGCCCAACGAGCTCGCCGTCCTCAACCATGCCGCCGCAACGATGCCCGCCGACGAGGCCTACCTCGAGGTCGGCACGTTCAAGGGTCGCTCGATCTGCGCCGCCGTGCAGGGCAACGACGACAAGACGTTCGCCGCGATGGAGAACTTCATGGAGTTCGGCATGGCGGGGGAGCTCGCGCGCCGCGAACTCATGACGAACCTCGAGACCCACGCCGGGGAGGCCGACGTCACGCTGCTCGAAGGTGACTGCTTCAAGCTCATGGTGCGCCCCGGCGCACTCGATCGCCCCGTCGGGGTCTACTTCTACGACGGTGAGCACACGCTGCTGTCGCACTACCTCGCGCTCGCCGCCGTCGAGCCGCTGCTCGCCGACGAGGCGCTCGTCCTCATCGACGACGCGTCGTGGCCGGTCGTGCAGAAGGCGCACAGGCTGTTCCTGACGCGCCACCCGGGCTGGCAGATCGTCGAGCAGTGGGACGCTGCGCACGCCGACGACCCGCGCTGGGCGAACGGCCTCCACGCGCTGACGTTCCGTCGCCGCCCCGGCAGCGCGAAGCGCCTCAGCCGTCAGGACGAGATGCTGCGCCGTTACCAGACGACGGTGCAGGACCGCCTCAACGCGGCGATGTGGAAGGCCGTCGGGGTCGTGCCCGGGCCGATCACCGCCGTCGCGAAGGTGCTGCTCGGCCGCTCGCGTCAGATCGGTGACGACGGTGTGAAGAGCGACGGCCAGAAGAGCACTGACCAGCACTGAGCCCTGTTGGGCCGCGCCGAGCGAAACCGGCCCCCCGATGGGGGCGGTAGGACTAGGCCGACCAGCCTGAGCGGATGGGTCCGGTTCGAGCGGTGCGAGCCGACCTTGAGGTCGAAGGACGTCGGGGGTCAGCTCGTGTGATCGAGCACGAGCAGGTCCTCGGCGTCCTCGACGTGGGTGACGCGCGTGCTGCGCGAGCGCCACGCGCCGGCCACGACGACGACGCCCGCGCAGGCCGCGGCGAGCGTCACGATCTGCCAGACGCTGTCGTGCCACCAGAGCCACCCGGCGACGAGTTCCACGGCGACCATGACCCACGTCAGCATGCCGAGGCGCGTGTCGTCGCCCGCCATCTGCGAGAACAGCCACAACTGCGCGAGCGCCCAGACGGTGCCGAGTGCGAGGCACGCGATGACGAGGGAGCCGTTGCCGTCGAACGCGTGGCCACCGACGGAGGCGATGACGGCGTCAGCGTCGAGCAGCGACCCGACGACGCAGCCGGTCACACCGAGCGCGACGACGAAACCGGCGGCCCGCCACAACGCGCGGGTGCCGTTCGTCGCGCCAGTATTCGCACCCGAATCGGCGTGCGCCGCGGAGGCGCTCGAGGCTGCGAGGCGCGGCACGATGAGCAGCGCGAGGAACTGCGTGCCCCAGCACATGGCGCGCGCGAACGTCGAGGCGAGACCGTAGGCACCGGACGTCTCGGGGGCGAGGAAGTGACGCACGAGGACGACGTCGACGTTCGTCAGCGCCGTGAACGCGGCGAGCGTCGAGTTCGATCGCCACATCTCGCGCGCCAACCCGTCGCTGCCCGCGCCGACGCCGACGAGCGCGTCGCGGCTCGCCCACAGGCCGAACGCGGCGGCGCACCACGCGGTGAGCGCCATGACGACGAAGACCTCCGTGACGTTCGCGCCCGCCGCCGCGCACCCGAGCGCGCCGGCGACGCGGGTCGCCGCCGTCACGACGTAGAGCGCGGCGAGGCGGGCGATGGCGCCGCTGCCGAGCAGGACACCCTGGTAGGCGCCCGTCAGCGTCATCGGCAGGAGCATGAACGCCATCGCGATCGTCGGCTCGAAACCGCCGAGGTGGAACAGCGCGTCGACGCCGGGGGAGGCGAGCATCGTGGCGACGCTCAGCGCGACGCCGACCCGCACGGCGAGCCCCAGCCCGCTGGAGCGCAGCGACGGGTGTGCCCAACGTCGTGCGATGACGACCTGCAGCGCGCCCGCTGGGATGACGAGGACGATGCCGAGCGTGATGAGCGCCGAGTACGCGCCGAAACCGGCCGGCCCGAGCGCGCGCGTGAGGATGAGGACGAAGACGTAGCTGAGCAGGTTGCCGAGCCCCATCGCGACGGCCAGCACGACGCCGCCGCGCCCCGACGGCGCCTCCGACGTGGCCTCCGCCGCGTCGGAGGCCGGAACCGGGCGCGCGTCGGCGGATGTGGCGTTCACCAGCACGACCCTACTTCCGAACGCCCGTGTGACGTGGGCTACCTGCTGGTTATATTAGGTGCTTCACGGTCGACCGTCCGTGAACCCCCTCGGCCCAGGCCCGGAAGGACGCTCGTGCGACGACCCATCCTGCGCCGCGGACGCCCCGATGCCTACGCCGTGGCCTGTGCCGTCGCCGCCGTGGTGCTCGCGGCCGTCGTCTTCCTCAACGATCTCGGTCATTTCAACACCGACATCAAGCCCGAGGTGTACCTCGCGCCGTGGGAAATGGTGGGTCGCTACCTGTCGTCGTGGACGGCGTCGCCGTACCTGGGCTCGGCGAACTTCAACGTCGGTCTCGTGCCCGTGCTGCTCGTGCTGTCGGCGCTGCGCGGCATCGGGCTGTCGCCGGAGTGGACGTTCAAGATCTTCCACCTCGCGCTGTGGCTCGTCGCGGCGTGGGGCGCCGCGCGCTTGACGCGCACCGTCGCGCCGCGCTCGACGCGCTGGCTCGGGCTCGCCGCCGCGGTGTTCTACCTCGCCAACCCGTACGCGATCGCCGCCGGCAACACGCTCGCCATCGCGTTGCCGATGGCGTTCCTGCCGTGGCTGCTGCTGTGCTATCTACGCGCCCTGCAGCGGCCGTCGTCGTGGGCGTGGTCGGCGCTGTTCGGGCTCGCGTTCTTCGCGATGAGCGGCATGAACGTCGCCGTCGTGCCGCTGTTCCAGCTGTTCGGCATCACCCCGATCGCCGCCGTCGCGCGCTGGCACCTGCACCGCACATGGCGTGAGATCGCCGCCGTCACCGCGAAGTGCGCACTGTTCGTCATCACCGTGTCGCTGTACTGGCTCGTGCCGGCGATGTCGGCCGTGGCCACCGGCAGCCAGATCGTCGGCACGTCGGAGACCCTCGACGGCATCCACAAGGTCTCCTCGTTCACCGAGGTGCTACGTGGGCTGGGGCTGTGGCCGCTGTACGGCCACGGTGATGCCGGTCCGTGGGTGCCGCAGAACGCCGCCTACATCACGAGCCCCTGGGTCATCGCCCTGACGGCGCTGTGGCCCGCGCTGGCGCTCGTGTCGCTGCGCTGGGCCCGCACCGGGGTGCGGCGCGCCGCGGCGCTGACGGCGGCGATCGCGGCCGTCGTCATGGTCGGGCTGTTCTCGGGGGAGAACCATGCGGAGAGCCCCGCGGGCTGGCTCATCCAAGCCGCGTTGTCGTTTCCGCCGCTCGCCGCCTTCCGTACGACGAACAAGATCGGCGCGCTGCTCGCGCTGTCGTTCGCGCTCGCCCTCGCGTTCGGTGCCGTCCACCTCACGCGTCTCGTGCGCCGCCGTTCCGGTCTCGCGCCGATCGCCGCGGCCCTCGCGAGCATCATCGTCGCCGCCTGGATGCTGCCGGCCCTCGCGAACGGGCTCTACATCTCGCGCATGGACATCCCGTCGTACTGGGACGACGCAGCTCGTGCCGCCGACGACGGCACGCCGCACTCTTCGACGCTCGTTCTGCCGGGTCAGACGCGCCCGACGTACCGCTGGACGGTGCAACGGCCCGACGACCTGACGAACTCGCTGCTCAAGCGCGACGCCGTCATCCCCGAGACGACGCCGAACGCGAGCGCGCCCGGCGGCAACTTCCTCGCGGCGCTCGACGACACCGTCCAGTCGGGAACGGCCTCTGGCGACATGGTGTCGACGTTCGCGCGCTACCTCGGCTCCGACAACGTCCTGGTGCGCCACGACACCGTCTGGGAGAACGACGGGGGAGCACGCCCGGCCCTCGTGCAGGCGCTCATCGGCACCGACACCGGCCTGTTCGGTTCGGGCAACTTCGGCAAGCCCGGGCAGAACGTCCTGTCACCCGTCGCCTCGCCCGCAGGGTACGACGAGGCGAGCCTGCGCCCCGTGCAGCTGTACACCGTGCGTGACCCGCGCACGGCCGTGCGGGCGCAGAGCATGGCGAACTCCCTCGTCGTCGCGGGTGACGGCTGGTCGTTCCCCGAGATGGTGAACGCCGGGCTGCTGCGCACGTCCCCGAGCGTGCAGTACGCGCAGGATCTCGACGCCGCCGCCCTGACGCGCGCGCTGCAGGCCAAGGGACGCCTCGTCATCACCGACACGAACGCGCGACGCTCTGCCATCGCGCAGCGCCTCACCGCGAACAACGGCGCGCTGCTCGCCGCAGGCGACCCGCTCGGCACGACGCGCACGCTCGGCGACTCTCCCGACGATCAGACGGTGCTGCTGCGCTCCGGCACGCTGGTCACCGCGTCCACCTCCGGCGGCACGTTCTTCGACCTGCCGTACGCGGTGCCCGAGAACGCGTTCGACGGCAACCCCGACACGAGCTGGCGCTTCGGCGATTTCCGCCGCGCCGTCGGCCAGCGCCTCGACCTCACCCTGCCCGCGAGGCAGACGCTCGGTGTTGTCACGATCGCCCAACCCGACCTCGGCCCCGTCAAGATCGACAAGGCGACGATGACGGCGGGTGGCCGCTCCGTCACGGTGCGCGTCCCCGATTCGGGCAAGGCGACCTTCAACATGGGCGGCGCGAGCGCGGACCGGGTCAGCGTCCACATCGACAGCATCCGCGGCGACGGCTTCAACCTCGTCGGTATCTCCGAACTGGGCCTGCCCGGGCCGAAGGCGACGCGCGCCGCGCGCACGCCGACGACGCTGACACGCCTCTACACGAACCTCGACGACAAGGGCCGCTCGGCGTTCTCGTCCGCGCCCCTCGACGTCCTGCTGCGCCGCGTCGAGAACACGCCCGCGGCCGCCGACGACAGCGAGATCGCGTTGCGTCGCGTCGTCTCCCTGCCGCAGGGCCGCACGTTCACCGCGGACGCGCGCGTGCGGATCGACGGCGACGACCTGGAGAAGATCTACGACGAGGTCGCCGGGTACAGCGACGCGGTGCGTGCGACGTCGTCGGGCGTGTGGTTCGACAAACGCCAGTACCGTGCCTCGGCCGCGGCCGACGGCAAGAGCGACACGGGCTGGGTGCCCGGGGGAGCCTCGCCCAAGGGCGCCTGGTGGCAGCTGACGACGGCGCCGCGCGACATCACCAGCGTCGACCTCACGCAGAAACCGACGCTCGGCGACGCGAAGCGCACGCAGTGGGCGACGAAGGTGTCGGTGCTCGTCGACGGCAAGAAGGTCGCGAGCTCGTCGGTGAACAAGAACGGCGACACGCACATCGCGCTGCCCGACGGCACCCGCGGCTCGCGCGTGCGGGTCGTCATCGACGCCGCCGACGGCCCGGAGCTCGCGACGCCCGCCGAGTTCACCCGCATCGACACGGGCGCGTCGATGAAGACCTCCGACCTCGGCCCGTTCGACTCACCCGGCAAGAACCGCTGCCTCGACGTCGCGACGATCGACGGGCGCGCCGTGCCGATGCGCCTCGACGACGACACGATCACCCGCTCCTCGCAGGAGGGCACGCGCTGGGTCTCGTGCACGCCGGTGACGCTCGACGCCGGCGATCGCCGCATCGAGCAGGCCCCAGGGTTCGTCCTCGACTCCCTCGACCTGCGCGACAACCGCAAGCAGGCGACGAGCGTGCCCGCGGCGCCCGCGTTCCGCGTCACCGACGACACGCCGACGCACAAGACGATCCGCCTCGAATCGAGCGCGACGCCGAGCGCCGTCGTCATCGGCCAGAGCTACGACGCACGCTGGAGCGCGACGCTCAACGGCAAGGCGCTTCCCGCCCCGACGACGATCGACGGCTACAGCACCGGCTGGATCCTGCCCGCCGGCGCGCAGGGCACCGTCGAGATGCGGTTCGCGCCGCAGCGCTGGGCGAACGCGGCGCTGATCGTCACGCTGCTGACGCTCGCGGTGATCGCCGCCATCGTCATCGTCGCCGCCCGACGCGGCGGCCTGCGCGCGCCTGTGCCGCACCGCAGCGAGACGTACACGCGCAGCATGCGCCGCACCGACGCACTCGCACGGCGCAGCGACGCTCAGTACCTGCGCCTCGACGTGGCATGCGTCGTCGCCGCGACGTTCGGCGTCGGCGCCGCGGGCCTCGTCGCCTCGCTCGTCGCGGTCGCGGCGCTGCGCCTGTCGCGGGTGCGCTCGCGTCATCTCGTCGTCGCGGGGGCGCTGCTCGTGCTCGCAGGCGTCGGGGCGTTCCTCCTGCTCGACCCGAGCCTCGGGCAGGTGAGCGCCGACGCCATCGCCGCGAACATGTGGCCGCACCGCATCGCGGGCGCCGGCTTCGTCATCGCGCTCATCGGGTTGTTGCGTCAGCACGACGCGCCACGAACCGCACGCCGCAGCGGCGGCAGCCACCGCGCGGGGCCGCACACCGAGGCGGCCACGGACCCAGCCACGAAGACAGCCACGACCGACCGGGCGATCGCAGAACGAGGATGATGATGGACGAGCCAACCCCTGACGCGATGTTCGAGCGTGGTGTCAGCGTCATCGTGCCCACGCGCAACAACGAGCGCACCCTCGAAGCGACGCTGCGCTCGGTCAAGGAGCAGAGCGAGCCGGGCGTCACGCTCATCGTCGTCGACAACGCCAGCACGGACGCGACGAAGGACATCGCGCGCAGCTGGGCCGATGTCTACCTCGAGGGCGGGCCGGAACGTTCCGCGCAGCGCAACCGCGGCATCGATGCCGCGCAGACGCCGTGGATCGTGTGGCTCGACAGCGACATGATCCTGCCGCCGCGGGCGATCGAGGTCGCCCTCGACACGGCGCAGCGCACCGGCGCCGACGGCGTCGCGCTGCCCGAGCGCACGATCGGCGACGGCTTCTGGACGGCCTGCCGGGCCCTGGAGCGCGAGTGCTACCTCGACCAGCCGTGGCTGCACAACCCGCGGCTGCTGCGGCGTGACTTCATGCGCACCGACGGCGAGTTCCACCTCGCGATGTCGGGGCCGGAGGACGCGGATCTGCGGCTCAAGATGCGCCGCGCGGGTCAGCGGATCGAGCTCGCCCCCATCATCATCGACCACGACGAGGGCCGCCTCACGCTGCGCGACGTCTTCTCCAAGCGCTATTACTACGGGCGCAGCATCCCCGCGTTCGCGGCCGAGCACGACGGCGCCGTCGGCCAGCAGGGCCGGGACGTGCTGACGGCGTACTGGGCGCACCGCGACGACCTCGCGCGTCGCCCGCTGCACGCGGTCGGCATGGTCGGCATGCGCGCGATGGAGGCCGTCGGCTACGCCCTCGGCGCGGCGAGCGCACGGCGCGATCACGCGCGATGACCCGCGAGCTGCTGTGGCTGTCGCTGCCCGATCAGCGGCCGCGCCGTGAGCTGTACTGGATGTCGCGGATGCCGGGCACACACGTCACGGCGATGGCGCGCGAGGAGCCGTTCGGCGACCTCACCTGGATGCCGACGACGTACCGTCGCCCCGTGACGCGCTTCATCGAGGCCGGCGCGTTCGCGTGGGCGCAGGGGCTCGACGAACAGCTCGAGCGGACGCGCCCCGACTGGGTCGCGAGCCTCGAGCTGTGCTCGCTCGTCACCGGCCAGCTCAGCGCGCGGCGCCGACGCCGCCCGGGGCTGCGGCAGGCCGTCATCACGTGGGAGAACCTGCCGCGCCAACCGTTGTACGCGTTGCCGCCGTACCGTCAGGCGTTCGAGAGCACCCGGGACGCCGACCTCATCCTCTGCATGGTCGACGCGGCGCGCGACCACCTCGCACTCAACGGATTCGACCTGTCGCGCGTTCGCGTCGTCAAGCCGGGCATAGACGTCGAACTGTTCCACCCCGCGGCCGAACTCGCCGACCGACCGCGGGTCGTGTTCACCTCGCCGCTCGCGGCGAACAAGGGCATCGACACCGTCCTCGACGCGATGCGCCTCGTGCGCCGGCGCGTGCCCGACGCACAACTCGTCGTCGCCGGTAGCGGGCCGCTCGCGGGGCTCGTCGAGGAGGCCGAGCAGGCCGAACCGGGCGCCGTCGTGCGCGCCGGATCACTCGACGCGCCCGGCGTCGCCGAGCTGCTGCGCTCCGCGCGCGTCTTCACGACGGCGCCGCGCCCGACGTGGAAGTGGACCGAACAGCTCGGCCTCGCCTACCTCGAGGCGCAGGCGTGCGGGTTGCCCGTCGTCACGACCGCGTGCGGCACCAATGACGAAGCCGTGCGCGCACCCAACCTGCTGACGGAGTCGGGCGCGTACGCGCTCGCCGAGGGTCTCGTGCACTTCCTCACCGACGACTCGGCCGCGCGTGCGGCGTCGGCGGCGAACCGCGCGCGGATGCTCGCCGAGCACGACATCCGCCGTCAGAGCGCGAAGATGGGCGAGGCCTTTGCCGAGTTCGAGTGACGCCGTGACGACGTCCGGCCGGCGAGCGACGCACGGGGCTGCGCGGGGCGCGACGCGCTGGGCGGGCCGTCACGCCGGGATGCTCGCGAGCGCGGTGTGCGCCGCCGTCATCCTCGGCCCGATGCTGCTGACGCGCGGGTTCTGGCTGCACTACGACATGGTGTTCGTCCCGCACCTGTCGTTGTCGGACACGACGCTCGGTACGGCCGGGCAGGTGCCGCGCGCGGTGCCGAACGACGCGATCGTCGCACTGCTCGACCTCGTCCTGGCCGGGGACATCACGCAGAAGATCATCCTGCTCGGGGCGTTCCTCGCCCTCGGCGCAGGCGTCGATCGATGGCGCGCGCCGGTGCTCGCGCGCGTGTGCGCGAGCGTCCTGCTCGCCTGGAACCCGTGGGTCGCCGAGCGTCTCGCGATCGGCCACTGGGGGTACCTCTGGGGCTACGCGGCGTGCGTGTGGGCGATCGTCGGGGCGCTCGAGGCGCGCCGCGCTCGCACACGTTCGTCGGACGGCGTCGCGGCCGGCCGCGCGGAGGCCGAGACTGCTCGCCGCGCTGATTCGGCGGGAGAAGTCGACGCCTGGATCGACACGGACCGCGCCAGAGAGAGCGTCGCTCACCGCGACGCCGATGCGACGCACGCCCGCCGCAGCGTCGCCGTCGCGCTCGTCATGTCGGCGGCGTCCGGTTCGACGGGGGCCGTCCTCGTGGCCTTGGCCCTCGCCGCTGTGACGTTCGCACCCGGCGCGGGACGGCTGGCATGGCGCGCCGGGTGGCGCCCGACGTTGCTGACGGTGCTCGCCTGGGTCGGCCTCAACGCCTCGTGGTGGTGGCCGTTCCTCACGGCCGCGCCGAGCGACGCCGCCGACGCGGCCGGCGTCGAGGCGTTCGCGGCCCGCAGCGACGGCGCGGGGCCCGTGTGGACGTCCCTGCTCGGCGGTGGCGGCATCTGGCACGCGCCGTCATGGTTCGCCGAACGCAGCTCAGCGCCCATCGTGCTCGCCTCCGCCCTCGTGTGCCTCGCCGGCGTCATCGCCGCCCGGCGCCTCGGTCGCGGGCCGATCACGGCGCTCGCCGTCACGGGGCTGTTCCTCGCGGGCGCGAGCACCGTGCCGGGGCTGCGTGACGTCATGACGGCGATCGTCCTGCACGTGCCCGGCGGCGGGCTGCTGCGCGACGGGCAGAAGTTCGTCGCCCTCTGGGTCGTCCCGGCGGCCCTCGGCTGGGGGCTGCTCATCGACGCCGAGGTGCGCCGCGCTCGCGGCAGCATCCTCGCGCCCGTCGCCCTCATCGGCGGCATCGTCGCCCCGCTCGTGCTCCTGCCGGGCCTCGCGTGGGCACGCGGCGGACAGTGGCGCGCCGTCGATTATCCGGCGCCGTGGACGCAGGTCGCGCGCGACCTCGACGCCGGGACCAACGGCGCAACGCTCGTCCTGCCCTGGTCGACCTACCGTCGCTACGCCTGGAACGGCGAGCGCACCGTCCTCGACCCCTGGAACCGTTTGCTCACCGGTCGCGTCATCGCCGACGACGCGCTGGCCGTGCGTCAGGGCTCTGGCGTGCGGGTCGTCGCGGGGGAGGACCCGCACGCCGCCGCCGTCGGTCGCGCGCTCGTTCACCGCTCGGCCGACGAATTGCGTGACGCGATGGCTCGGGCCGACGTCAGCCGCGTCATCGTCCAGACCGACCAGCCGGACGCCGCCGCCGTCGCGGATCTCGTCCGGCGGGCGGGGGCGACGCCGCTCGCCGCCGCGCCGCCGGTCTCGCACCTCACGACGTGGTCCGTCCCCGGTGCGACGCCTCGCCCGGCGACGCCGTGGTGGCGCGCGCTCGGCCTCGCAACGAGCCTCATCACCGCCGGTGTGGTCATCACGGGTGCGAGCCGAACCGGGCGATTGCGCCGAAAGCGATGCACCCGCGCGCCGGAGCAGCTAAGCTGAACCAAACGCGTCGCCCCGGCGATGCTCCGTCGTGCCACCCGGTGGCGCGGCGGCTGACCACGAGCGAAGGTGAAGGCGGTCAACCCCATGGGCGCATCCACGAACAAGACGATGTACAACATCATCGGAGCCGTTGTCGGCTTCCTGCTCGCCCTGTTCGCGATCTGGGGTCTCGTCCAGTCGCAGAACTCGAGCCAGCCGCAGCAGTACCAGTCGAAGATCAGCTACGACAGCTGAGTCTCCGGCTCCCTCATCTCACCCGAGAGCGGGGAACGACCTCGACGGTCGTTCCCCGCTCTTGCATGCCCTGACGCGGCTCAGTGGACGCCCGCGCCGGGTGGCGCATGACGTCAGTTCAGCTCGGCAGCGCCGCGGCGGGCATCGCGTTCGGCGACGAGCTCGCGCAGGCGTCGCACGTGCAGGTGCGTGTCGGGCGGCTGGGGTGCGCGCTCGGCGCGGCCGAGGACGTCGAGCAGCGTGTGGTGCACGTTGCGGCCGGCCGATTCCCAGCTGAACGAGCGCGCGTACGTCACAGCGTTGCGTCCATAGGCCTCACGCACGTCGTTGCGCGACAGCAGCACGCGCACGTCGTCGATCATCTCCGCCGTCGTCGAGGCGAGCGCGCCCGTCGAGCCGTGCTGGATCGACTCGCTCGGCCCTCCGGCTTGCGCGAACGCGACGGCCGGGGTGCCGTGCAGGCCGGCCTCGACGATCGTCAGGCCCCACCCCTCCTTGTAGGACGGCATCATGACGACCCAGGACGAAGCGAGCAGCGTGTGCTTCGTCGCCTCGTCGACGAACCCGTGGAAGTGGACCGCGTCTTCGACGCCGCGTTCACGGGCATGGCGCTCGATGTTCGGCTGCCAATAACCCGAGCCGACGACATTGAGGTGCAGGCCCGGGAACTCCTCACGCAGTTCGGCGAGGGTGTCGACGGCGATCTCGACCTGCTTGTGCGGCACGAGCCGGCCGAGGACGGTGAGCGATGGCGCGGCGCTGCGGGGCACGTCGGCGTAGGAGTCGAGGTCGCGCGGGTGGTCGTTGCCGGAGTAGACGAGGTCGACGCGCTCGGCGTCGACGCCGAGGCTCGCGAGTTCGCTGCGGCTCGCCTTCGAGACGGTGATGTAGCGGCAGCGCCGGTACACCCACGGCGCGACGCGTGACTCGAGCAACCAGCCGAACCTTGCGAGGCGCGGGCCGAAGATGCTCGCCCACTGGTCGCGGTGGACGTGGTGGACGACGGCGACGACGGGGATGCGCGCGACGAGCGGCGACCAGAACGGCACGCCGTTCTGCACGTCGATGACGACGTCGTAGTCACGCTGGTGCCGCACGAGGTGCCACAGCCCCGCGGCGTAGCAGGTGAACCGGTTGCCGGCGCGAATCACGGTGACGTCCCCATGCATCGTGCGGCGTGCGGCGCCGGGGAAACGAGCCGTGTGGATCGTGACGTCGGCGCCAAGCTCGCTCATCACCTCGCTCGTGCGTTCGACGAACACCTCCGAGCCGCCCGCCTCGGGGTTCTCGCGGTCGCGCCACGACAGATAGAGGACGCGCAGAGGCTCGGCGTCGCGCTCGTCGTGCATCCTGTGGCTCTCCTCGCCGTTCGGCTGCCTGCTTCCGGGTCGCCCGTTAGAGTATCGGGGTCGAGGAAGGCAGGTGGCCCGTTTCCATGAGCGCGTGCGAAGTGTGCGGTGGTCCGTGCACGGATCTGCCCCTGGGAGGCTCCGTCCTCGACGCCTGCACCCGTTGCGGGCACCTGCGTCGCGACCTCGATCGCGCGCCCGCGCGCCACCGCGATCATGCCTACGGCGGTGACCCGACCCTCGACGCGGCCCGCCTGCACCTGACCCACCGTGCCCTCGTCGCCGACGGCGCGCCCGCGTCGGTCTTCGAGATCGGGTACGGCGCCGGGGGATTGCTGCGCGCCTTCCATGACGCGGGGGCGCGCGTCGCGGGCGCCGACCCGGATCAGCTCGACCGGGACGTCGACCCCGTCGTCGTCGCGCACGGTCGCCTGCACGCCTGCGGCATCGAGGAGGTGCCGGCGGGGGAGCCGCCCGTCGACCTCGTCTACGGCATCCACGTCCTCGAGCACGTCGTCGACCCGATCGAGACGCTGCGCCGCACGCACACACTGCTGCGCCCCGGCGGTAGCGCCCACTTCTTCACCCCGGCCGGCGACTGGGCCGGCCTGCGCCTCGCGAGCGACGGCTGGTGGATGCTCGAGGACCCGACGCACGTGCGCTTCTTCACCGCCGATTCCCTCATCCGCGCCGCGCGTGAGGCAGGCTTTGACGACGTCGAGATCCGTCGTCCGCCGCTCGATTCGCTCGTCCACGACGCCGCGAGCGCCGTCCGCCGCGTACGGCCTGCGCCGCGGCCGCAGGGGGTTCTCGCACAGCGCTCGACGCTCGCTCTCGCCGGTGCGACGCTGCCGCTGACTCTCGCTGCACGCGCGCTCGTGCCCCGGCTGCGCCCGACGCTGCACCTCGTCGCGCGGAGGCCGGAGTGACGTCTCGCCCACGTGCCGCGACGCGACGGGGCCTCGGGCGCAGCGTCCGGTTGTTCCGTGCGTTCCTCGTCGAGCAGAGCGACCCGCACCGCTTCTACTCGGCTCTCGCCGACGACTCGATCGCGATCCTCGCCGAGCACGTCGACCTCGACGGTGCGCGCGTGCTCGACGTCGGCGCGGGCCCGTCCGAGTTCGCGGACGCCTTCCTCGCGGCCGGCGCCCACTATGTGCCGTTGGACGCCGACGCGAGCGTCCCCTCGGTGCGTGGCGGCGGCGTCGTCGCGGACGCGGAGCACCTGCCGTTCGCACCGCGAACCTTCGACGTCGTGTTCAGCTCGAACCTGTGGGAGCACGTGAGACGCCCCGAAGCGGTCGCCGATTCGTTGCTCGACGCGCTCGCGCCGGGGGGCGTGCTGTTCCTCGCGTACACGAACTGGTTGAGCCCGTGGGGTGGGCACGAGACGTCGCCGTGGCACTGGCTCGGCGGCGAACGGGCGGCGCGACGCTACGAGCGTCGGCACGGCCACCCGCCGAAGAACCTCGTCGACGAGAGCCTTTTCCGGGTGAGCGTCGCGCAGGGGCTCGCCTGGGCGCGCTCGGTCGAGCAGCACGGCGGTGAACTGATCGACGCCCGTCCCCGCTACTGGCCGGATGCCGCCCGCGCCGTCCTGCGGGTGCCGGGGCTGCGCGAGATCGTCACGTGGAACCTGCTCGTCCTCGTGCGCCGCGGATGAACGCGACGCGCGCACGGCTGCTCGCGCTGCGCGTCGCGTTGGTCCTCGCGTTCGTGCCGTGGCTCGTGCAGCCGGGCATCATCCAGCCGGACACGAAGGTCGACCTCGTCGTCTCGCCGTGGCGTTACCTCGCGCGCTCGCTCGACGCGTGGTCGACGCACTCGGGTTTCGGCGAACTGCAGAACCAGGCCTACGGCTACCTGTTCCCGATGGGCCCGTTCTTCGGCGTCCTGCACTCGCTCGGCGTGCCCGGCTGGGCGGCGCAGCGCGCGTGGTGGTCGTTCATCCTCGTCGTCGGCTTTCTCGGCGCGGCCCTCGTCGCGCGCCGCATCGCCGGGCTGAGCGCGGGGGCGGCCTGCGTCACCGGTGTCGCGTACGCGCTGAGCGCACGCGTGCTGACGCTGCTGTCGGAACTCAGCGTCGAGACGTGGCCGGGCATGCTGCTGCCGTGGCTCGTCCTCGCCGTGTGGTGGGGATGGCGCAGCGGCCGCCACATCAGGTTGCTCGCGTCCACCGGTGTGCTCGTCGCGTGCCTCGGCGGCGTCAACGCGACGGCGTCGCTCGTCGCCGTCCTCGGCGCCGGATTGTTCGCGCTCGTCGTGACGCGCGAGTGGCGCCTCGTCGGCGCGTACGTGATCGGCGCCGCGCTCGGCAGCGCCTGGTGGCTCGGGCCCCTCGTCGTCCTCGGCGGGTACGCCTACCCGTTCCTCGACTTCATCGAGACCGCGCGCATCACGACGGCCGTGACGACGCTGCCCGCCATCCTGCGCGGTGCGTCCGACTGGGTCGCCTACATCGTCGACGCCGACGGTCACCCCATCTGGCAGTCGGGGTGGGTCGTCGCGCAGGGCACCCTCAGCATCGTCGCGGGTTCGACGCTCGCCGGCATCGCGCTCGCAGGGCTCATGACGACGCGCGGTGGTGCCTCGCGGGGCGCGCAGGATGACGTCATCCGCGCCGCGCGCCGCGTCCGCGTCGCCTGCGTCATCCTGCTCGCGGGCGGCATCGTGGGCATGGCCCTGCCGTACGCCGGCACGCCGAGTGGCCCGTTCTCCGGTCCGATGCGCGATCTGCTCGACGGCCCGCTCGCTGCGGCGCGCAACGTTCACAAGCTCGACCCGCTCGCCAGACTGCCCCTGGCCATCGGCGTTGGTGCGGCGTGGGATGCGCTGGCGCTCAGGAAAACTCGTGCGGATCACCCTCGCGCCGCACGCACCGCGTGGGTGGCGCGGGCCGGCATCCTCGTCGTCCTCGTCGGCACGTTGGCACCGTTGCTCGTCGGGCGTCTCGGTGACGCGAACGGCGTGCGCGCGTGGCCCGCCTCGCTCGTCGCCACCGCCCGAGACGTGGACGACGCGGCAGCCCGCGACGGCGGATCAAGTCTCGTCCTGCCGTCGACGCGATCGGCCCAGGCGGACTGGGGGAACGCCACCGACGAACCGCTCACCGCGTTCGCCGCGTCGCCCATCGTCGTGCGCGCCTCGGCTCCGCTCTACCACCCGGGTGCGCAGCGGCTCGTCGATGCCGTCGACACGGCCCTCGCGCCGGGTTCGGCGAGTGATCGGGGACGGGCGAGCGAGGCCGTGCAGGCGGCGGCACGGGCGGGGGTGCATCGCATCGTCGTGCGCTGGGGGAGTTCCACGTCGCAGCAGACGTCACCGCCGCAGGCGTACGTCGCAGCCCTGACACACGCCGACGGAGTGAGCGCCCATCGCGTCCACGGCAGCGGCGCCACGCGCTACGACGTCTTCGACCTGGCCCCCACACCGTCGACTACGGGCGCTGCGGTCTCCGTCCTCGGCGGTCCGGAGTCGACGCTGACGCTCGCCGGCGTCGGCGTCAGCGCGAGGCGCCCGTTCGTCACGGGCCGTGCCGACGGGTGGATCACCGACGACGTGCGACGCCGCGCGTACAACAACGGCCAGGTCGTCGGACGGGCCTTCGGGCCTGCCCTCACCGCCGATGACCCCGCGCCCACGCGCGTCGGCGCGCACGACCTCGACTTCCCCGGCCGTGACGCAGGAAGCAGCGTCCGCCGCGTCACCGGCGCCTCGCGCATCGAGGCGACATCGTCGACCGCCGACCCGTTCGCCTCGCTCTACCTCGGCCCGGGCACGTCTGCGGACGCGGCGTTCGACTTCTCCGACGCCACGCGCTGGCTGACGCGCGCCGACCAGCCCGGCACCCTGAGCGTGACGTGGGACGGCGGCGCCCCCGCCCAGACGATGACGCTCGTCCCTGCGGCCACGGGCGACGCGCGGGTGGCACGCGTCGACGTGCGCATCGACGGGCGATCCGTGAAGCCGCAGCAGGGCGCGGGTAGCACCTGGAGAATCGACGTGCCGGCCGGGACGCGCGCGGTCGCGGTCACCCCGCGCGCGGCGCCGGGGACGGGCACGAAGAATGCAGCCGTCGGGTTGGTCGAGGTGCGCTTCACCCGCCCCGTCGTCAGCGTCGTACACCTGCCGGGCACCGTCGATGGCACCCGAAACGGCGTCGTCGTGACGCGCACGCACCCCTGGTTCGACGGTCACGCGCTGGCGTCGGAGGATGACGGTGCGTGGACGCGAGCATTCACGGTCTCGCGTGCTGCGACCATGAACGTCACGCTGACGTTCAAGGCTGGCGTGGCGCCCGGATCGGTGCGAGAGCCCCTCATGATGCGGTCCGGATCCGGCGCCTGGCAGCCTGCCGGAACACCTGGTGGAGGGGCCACTACTGCAGGGAGAACGAGGTTGATGGCCCTGCCTGCCGGCGAGGCCAACCTGAAGGTTTCACCTGAGGTCGAACGTGTGACACTTGTTCCGGCCGCCGCGGCGGCCAGGGACCAGCTCGGACTCACTGCGGATTCGAGCACGGACACGCCGGCCAACCCGACGCTCGCCTCGACGCAGGGCGCCAACGCCGGTTGGGCTCTCGACCCGGCATCCCCCACCCCCGCATCTGGCACGCCCGCCGGTAGCACGCGCCTCGTGACCCTCGACGGATGGCGTGAGGGCGCCGAGTACGCCGCCCCCGGACAACGCTTCGTCTTCGCACCGCAGCACCTCCACCGCCTCAGCCTCGTCGTCGGTGCGGCCTGCGCACTCGCGTGCCTCGTGCTGCTCATTGCCACGACGTGGCGTACCGCGGCGTCATCGCGACGCGTTGCGCCGATACGACGCCAGGCAGCTTCAGACGACTTCGCGCTGCAGACACCGCGGGCACCCGCAGCGCACGCAGAATCTGCCGTGCCGGCCTCGCGCCCCCGCGCCGCCCTCGCGCTTGCCGTCCTCACCGCCATCGCGGCGGCACTCCTGGGATGGGTGGCGATACCCGTCGTCCTCGTCGCCTGCTTCGTGCCGCGGCGTCGACGGCGGGTGCTCGTCATCGCGCTCATGGTCGCGGTCGGCCCGATCATGGCGGCGCTCGGCGTCGTCGATCGCGGATCGCTCGGCGCGGTCTCCGGCCAGGTGCTGACGGCGCTCGCGCTCGTCGTGTTCAGCCTCGAGGTGAGCGGTGTGCCCAGCGGATGGCGGGTGCTTCGACGACGCGCCAACTGAGTCGCGCCAGCGCGAGTGACACGACGAGCGTCACGATGAGCACGAGAGCGAACGGCGCGTGGAACAGCCTCAGGTGCAGGGTCGTGAACAGCACCTGCAGCACGAGAACATGCCACAGGAACAGGCCGTAGCTGACGTCGCCCGCGCCGCTCAGCAGGGCCTGCGCCTCGGCGCGCGTCGGCCACGTCTCGTCTTCTGACGCTCGGACGGCCGCGCCGAGCAGCAACGCCGCGATGAGCGCGTACGCGAGTTCCTTGACGAGCGCCTGCCCGTGCGTCGGTGTCTCGAGGTGGATCGGCCCGCCGAGCGGTGTGGCCACCGCGACGTACGTGACGCCCGCCCATCCCAGCAGTGCTGACGGCGACGCCTCACGCACCGCGAACCCCATGCGCGCCCGGCGGCCTGACCCGCCGGTCGTCGGATCGGCCGTGAACACCCACCCCGCCGCCACACCGACGGCGAACCACGCGGCGTGTCCGATGACGCTCGTGCTGACGGCCCCGAGGTTCGCCCGTCCGCTCGAGGCGGCGAGTGTCTGCACGACGAGACCGGCGACGGCGACGAACATCAGGACCGGCAGCGGAGAGCGACCGTCACGGCGACAGCCGCGCAACCACCG
The DNA here is from genome assembly GCF_044909235.1 of Dermacoccus sp. GAS27A. Lineage (NCBI taxonomy): Bacteria > Bacillati > Actinomycetota > Actinomycetes > Micrococcales > Dermacoccaceae > Dermacoccus > Dermacoccus sp. GAS27A. Next base: position 127,491 of record NZ_JBIYDW010000004.1, read on the forward strand.
GCAGATCAGCGGCACGAGGGCGTAGAACGTCACCTCCGTCGTGATGCTCCAGGCCTGCGTGAATCCACGGAACGACTCACCCGCGTACCCCTGCAGCAGCGTCACGTGCGACAGGACCGAGCGCGCGCCGACCGCACCCGGTTCGACCGCCAGCGTGACGGCGAGGACCGCCGCGAGCGCGACGAGGTAGGCCGGCAGGATGCGTGCGGCGCGCTTGCGCCAGTAGTGCCTCGTCGGGGCCGCCCCCGCGCTGGCACCGCGCGTCAGCAGGTAGGCCGAGACGGCGAAGAAGACGGCGACGCCGACGTCACCGCGGGCGAGCAGACGCCCCACGCCGTCGATGCTCGAGCCGCCGCTCCAGTACGCGACGTGGGAGACGAGGACGAGCCCGGCAGCGACGCCGCGCAGCGGGTCGATCCATGGAATGCGCTGCATGTGCCCTCCCTCACATCTACCATCGGGTAGCGTGCGTCCGGCACGCATCATCGAATGGAGGCTAGCCGCCCATGAACGACGAGGCGCGATCCACCCCCGAATCTTCTCCCGGGCCCTCGCCCGCGGGTCGGGCGTACGTCGACTACCGACGTCCGGTGCTGCGTGCGCGAGCGCCGCTGCGCGTCAGTTTCGCCGGGGGTGGCACCGACGTCGCGCCGTTCCCCGAGCGTGAGGGGGGCTGCGTCCTGTCGGGCACCGTCAGCCAGTTCGCGTACTCGACGCTGCGTCCGCGCACGGACGGGCGCATCACGGTGCAGTCGCTCGACTTCGGCTATTCCATCGGCTTCGGCGTCGACGACCCGGTCGAGTACAACGGTGAGCTCGATCTGCCGAAGGCCGCGATCGCACGCATCCGTGAGGTGCCGGGCGCGCTGCCGGTCAGCGGGTTCGACCTGTTCCTCCACACCGCAGCGCCGCCCGGTTCGGGCCTGGGCAGTTCGAGTGCCGTCATGGTCTCCGTCATCGGCCTCGTCGCGCAGCACTGCGGCCTCGACCTCACGCAGTACGAGATCGCCGAGCTCGCCTACCGCCTCGAACGCGAGGATCTCGGCATTCCCGGCGGCTCGCAGGATCAGTACGCCGCAGCGTTCGGCGGGTTCAACTTCATCGAGTTCACCGCCGACCAGGTCGTCGTCAACCCGCTGCGCGTGCGCAGCGCCACGGTCCACGAGCTCGAGCACAACATGCTCCTGGCGTTCACCGGGCAGACACGGGTGAGCGACCACATCATCGAGGATCAGCGCAGCCGCTACGAGACGGGCAACGCCGAGGCCATCGAGGGTTTGCGGGCGCAGAAGGAGCTCGCCGAGCGGATGAAGATCGCGCTCGTGCGCGGTGAGGTCGACACGATCGGCCGGCTGCTCGGCGAGGCGTGGCGCGAGAAGCAGAAGATGTCGTCGCGCATCACGACGCCGCTCATCGACGAGGCCATGCGTCGTGCCCTCGATCACGGCGCGCTCGGCGGCAAGGTGACGGGCGCCGGCGGCGGTGGCCACATGGTGTTCATCTGCGAGTTCGAGCGCCGTCACATCGTCGCGCAGCAGCTCATCGACCTCGGCCTCACCGTGAGTGAGCCGATCTTCAGCCATGACGGCGTCACGACGTGGAGGGGGCAGAACTGATGGAGCATCCCATCCACACCCTGGCCGACGGTGCGGCCTCGCCCGCGCTCACCTCACGTCTCGACGCCGGTATCGCCGCGTGGGCGCAGCTCGTCGACGCCGTGCGCGAGGCGGGGCTGCACGCGCAGGTCGTCGCCGCGGGGGAGGCGGTGACGAACGCGCTCACCGGCGGACACAAGATCCTCATCGCCGGCAACGGCGGCTCTGCGGCGATCGCCTCGCACGTCGCCGCAGAGTTCCTCGGCAGGTGCGTCCACGACCGTGCGCCGCTGCCGGCGATCAACCTCGCCGAGAGCCTGTCGTCGGTCACGGCCATCGGCAACGACTACGGCTACGAGCAGGTCTTCGTCCGCGGCGTGCGCGGCCTCGGGCGCGCGGGCGACGTCTACGTCGCGATGTCGACGAGCGGACGCAGCCCCAACATCGTCGCGTCCCTGGCCGAAGCGCGCGAGCTCGGGATCACGACGATCGCGATGACGGGCGCCGGGGGAGAGCACCTGCGCGACGACGTCGACCACCTCCTCGTCGTGCCGTCGCACGAGACGCCGCGCATCCAGGAGGTCCACATGCTGTGGGCGCACGCGTGGTGCGAGGCCGTCGACGATCTCAGCCAGCCCGGCGCGTGAGCCCCGATCCGAGCGGACGCACCCACACGCGTCTGCCGCGTCCTGGGGCCGGCGCCCCGTACGACGTCGTCCTGCTCGATCGTGACGGCACACTCAACGTCCTCGCCCCCGGGTATCGCACGCCCGACGACTTCGCGCTCCTGCCGGGGGCCGTCGACGCGGTGGCGCGCCTGAGCGCTGCGGGCTGCGCGATCGTCGTCGTCACCAACCAGCAGGGCCTTGCGACGGGACGGCTGACGTGGGCGCAGCTGAGCGCCGTCAACGCCCGGCTGATCGCCGAGGTCGAGGCCGCCGGTGGCCGCATCGACGACGTCCGCCTCTGCCCGCACGCGGCCGACACCTGCGTGTGCCGCAAGCCGGCGCCCGGCCTGCTGTGCGCGCTGTTCGACGAGAATCCGCACGTGTCGCGCGAGCGCAGCGTCATGGTCGGTGACGCCGAGACGGATGCCGCAGCGGCCACAGCCGCGGGGGTGGCGTTCATGCGATGCGAGCCGACGATCGGGCTCGCCGGCGTGGTCGATTCGCTCGTCGATGACGAAACGGGCACAATTGCATCTCGTTGGTGAAACCGGTCACATTGCCCCTGCTGCAGGTGTTACCGTCGCGTAAGTTCCAGTCCCTGCCTAGGAGGCTCTCCCGTGCGCAAAGCCGCAGTCATGATCGGATTCGGTGCGTTCTTCCTGACGTTGGCCCTCCTGATGCGGTTCTACGCGTACCCGAAGCTGGCCGTGATCCCGAGTGATCAGAACACCCAGCAGACGGTCACCGACGATCACGCCAGCTACTTCGACGCCGACACGGTCAAGCCGGGGTCGGGCAAGATCATCACGAAGAGGACCGTCGTCGCCAACAAGGAGATGACGAAGAAGGCCTCCAAGGAGCTCGGCCGCGACGTCATCGTCATCGACCAGTGGCAGACGACGGACAACGTCAACGACAAGGGCCAGACGGCGCCGCCGCCGATGGACGCCTCGACGCAGCAGTACGCCGTCGACAAGTCCTCGGGTGGGGCCGTCAAGTGGAGCGGCAACATGCTCGACGGCAAGCCCACCAACTACGAGGGCCAGACCATCAAGTTCCCGTTCCAGGTCGACAAGAACAAGACTTACCGCTACTGGGACTCGACGCTCGGCAAGGCCTTCCCGATGACGTACGCGGGCTCCGAGGACATCAAGGGTCTGAAGACGTACAAGTTCACGCAGACGATCCCGAAGACGAAGTTCACGACGATGGACGTGCCGGGTGAGATCTTCGGTCTGCCGAAGGGCTCGAAGCTCGCCGACCGCTACTACACGAACGACCGCACGGTGTGGGTCGAGCCGGAGACGGGCGTCATGATGAAGCTGCAGGAGAAGCAGCACCAGACGCTCGAGGTGCCGAACGCGAAGCCCGTCGACGCGATGCTCACGACGTCGACGATGACCGACGAGACGATCAAGAAGAACGTCGACGACTACAAGACCAAGTCGAGCCAGCTCAAGATCCTGCGCCTGTGGGCTCCGCTGCTGCTCGGTCTGCTCGGCCTGTTCGCGCTGTTGCTCGGCCTGTTCGTGTCGCTGCGCGCCGGCCGCCAGCGTCGCGCCGCCCGTCACGAGCGCCGTGACGAGCGCGAGGTCGACGACGTGCACCACGACGACGACTCGACGCTCGTGTTCGGTGACCACCCGCACTCGCGTGGCGCGCACTCCGCCGATGAGCGGGGTCAGTACTGAGCATGCGCATCGTCATCACGGGAGGTGCGGGCTTCCTCGGCTCGCACCTGTCCGAGACGCTCGTCGCGCGCGGTCACGAGGTCGTCGCCGTCGACAACCTCGTGACCGGGCGCCGCGCGAACGTCGCGCAGTTGGAGGCGTCGGGGCGTTTCGAGCTGATCGAGCACGACGTGACGGAGCCCTTCGACGTCGACGGTGACGTCGACGGCATCCTCCACTTCGCGTCGGCGGCGTCACCCGTCGACTATCTCAAGCTGCCCATTGAGACGCTGCGCGTCGGGTCGCAGGGCACACAGAACGCGCTGGAACTCGCGGCGCGCAAGGGCGCTCGGCTCGTGTTCGCCTCGACGTCCGAGGTGTACGGCGACCCGCAGGTGCATCCGCAGCCCGAGACGTACTGGGGTCACGTCAACCCCGTCGGCCCGCGTGGCGTCTACGACGAGGCGAAGCGGTACGCGGAAGCGCTCGTGCTCGCCTACCGTCAGGCCCGTGGGATCGACGCCGGCATCGTGCGCATCTTCAACACGTTCGGCCCGCGCATGCGACCCAACGACGGCCGCGCCATCCCGAACTTCGTGCGTCAGGCGCTCGCCGGTGAGCCGGTGACGGTCAGTGGTGACGGCGAGCAGACGCGGTCGATCTGCTACGTCGACGACCTCGTTGCAGGCATCCTCGCGATGCTGCTCGACACGCACGACCCGGGCCCGGTCAACATCGGCAACCCGCACGAGATCTCCATGCGCGACCTCGCGCAGTGGATCATCGAGCTGACGGGGTCATCCTCGACGCTCGAGTTCATCGAGCGCCCAACCGACGACCCGACGGTGCGTCGCCCGGACACCTCGAAGGCGCAGCGCCTGCTCGGCTGGGCCCCGCAGGTGCCCGTCGAGACGGGGCTGCAGCGCACGATCGAGTGGTTCCGTACCGAGGCGGCGTCGGCACCGGCCCTGACGCCCGGTCAGACCGAGGAGATCCTCAACCGCTGACGCCGACCTCGCCCGCGGCCGATCCTGTCGGCGGTATTCGCGCGACGCACCCTTCAGGCAGGTCTGCGGCCGGCGAGGATGAGCGTGCCGGGCACGAGCCGTCCGCGCAGGGGGCTCCAGCCACCCCAGGTCGACTCGTTCGACTCCTTCCACGGCAGTTCGCGCAACTGCTCGAGTACGAGCCCGGCGTCGAGCAGTTCGCGCACGCGTTGCTCGAGAGTGCGGTGGTGCTCGACGTACACGACGTCGTCGCCCGCCGCCTCGGCGTAGGGCGTCGTGTCGAAGTACGAGTGCTGGATCGTCAGCCCGGCGGCGTCGGGCACGTCGGGCAGGCTCCAGCGGACGGGGTGCGTCGTCGAGAACGCGACGAGCCCGCCTGGGCGCGTGACGCGCGCCAGTTCCCGCATGAGGGCCGAGGTGTCGGCGATGAACGGAACGGCGCCGAAGGCCGAGAAGACGACCTCGAAGGAGGCGTCCGCGAACGGTAGTCGGCTCGCGTCGCACTGCACGAGCGGCAGTGACGTGCCGGTGCGGGCGTCGAGTTGCGCGGCCGTGCGCAGCATCCCGCCGGACAGGTCCGTCGCGACGACGCGTGCACCCAGCCTGGCGCACCAGCGTCCGGCCTGCGCGGCGCCGGCACCGAACTCGAGGAGGTCGCGGCCCGCGAGCCCGCTCGGCTCGCCGAGGACGTGGAGATCGTCCTCGCGCCACCCCTCCGGCCCCCAGACGAACTCGGCGTCACCGAGGAAGGCGCCGTGCTCGTCGAGATAGTTGCGCGCCTCGGCGTCCCACCACGAGCGATTTCCGCGGGCGGAGGAGGCTGCGTCGACGTCGAAGCGTCCGGCACGGTCGGGGGTCTGCATGAACCCACGCTACGATGCCCTTCCCATTTGGCCCTGATGGCCCCGCGTGCCTAGGATGAGAGGGCGTGTCGTACGTGCCCACGCTCCCCGTTGCTCGCAGACGGGGCCGGGCGCGCCCGAGACGTTGTTCGATTTGTCCGCAGAGGCGGTCCGCCTGCGCGCATTGTCGCGCCAGATGGTCTCGCCTCCCGAATTGCCCACCGAAAGTTACTTCTTACACATGACTTCCACCACCACGTCCCCGATCGCTGTCAACGACATCGGTTCGGAGGAGGAGCTGCTCGCCGCGATCGACGCGACGATCAAGCACTTCAACGACGGCGACATCGTCGAAGGTGTCATCGTCAAGGTCGACCGTGACGAGGTTCTCCTCGACATCGGTTACAAGACCGAGGGTGTCATCCCCTCGCGAGAGCTCTCGATCAAGCACGACGTCGACCCGGGCGAGGTCGTCAAGGTCGGCGACGACGTCGAGGCTCTCGTCCTCCAGAAGGAGGACAAGGAAGGCCGCCTGATCCTGTCCAAGAAGCGTGCGCAGTACGAGCGCGCCTGGGGCACGATCGAGCAGATCAAGGAAGACGACGGCGTCGTCACCGGTACGGTCATCGAGGTCGTCAAGGGTGGTCTCATCCTCGACATCGGCCTGCGCGGCTTCCTCCCTGCGTCGCTGGTGGAGATGCGTCGTGTCCGCGACCTGCAGCCGTACGTCGGCAAGGAGATCGAGGCCAAGATCATCGAGCTCGACAAGAACCGCAACAACGTGGTCCTGTCGCGTCGTGCGTGGCTCGAGCAGACGCAGTCCGAGGTTCGCACGACGTTCCTCAAGGAGCTGCAGAAGGGCCAGGTCCGCTCCGGCGTCGTGTCCTCGATCGTCAACTTCGGTGCGTTCGTGGACCTCGGTGGCGTCGACGGTCTCGTCCACGTCTCCGAGCTGTCCTGGAAGCACATCGACCACCCGTCCGAGGTCGTCGAGGTCGGTCAGGAAGTCACCGTCGAGGTTCTCGACGTCGACATGGACCGCGAGCGCGTCTCGCTGTCGCTGAAGGCGACGCAGGAAGACCCGTGGCAGCACTTCGCTCGCACGCACGCCATCGGCCAGGTCGTGCCGGGCAAGGTCACGAAGCTCGTCCCGTTCGGTGCGTTCGTGCGCGTCGAGGACGGTATCGAGGGTCTCGTCCACATCTCCGAGCTCGCCGAGCGTCACGTCGAGCTGCCCGAGCAGGTCGTCACCGTCGGTTCCGACATCTTCGTCAAGGTCATCGACATCGACCTCGAGCGTCGTCGCATCTCCCTGTCGCTGAAGCAGGCGAACGAGGACGGCGCTGCCGCCTCCGAGTTCGACCCGACGCTGTACGGCATGGCTGCGGAGTACGACGAGCAGGGCAACTACAAGTACCCCGAGGGCTTCGACCCGGAGACGAACGAGTGGCTCGAGGGCTTCGACGCGCAGCGTGAGAAGTGGGAGAAGCAGTACGCCGAGGCCCACTCGCGCTGGGAGGCCCACCAGGCCCAGATCGAGCAGGCCCGCAAGGACGACGCCGAAGCTGCGGCGTCCGGCGAGACCGCCCCGACGTCGTACTCGTCGTCGAACTCGGGCTCGAGCTCGCAGGGTTCGTCCTCCTCGTCGTCGAGCTCCAGCTCGAGCTCGGCTCCGGCCGAAGGCACCCTCGCCTCCGACGAGGCGCTGGCTGCTCTGCGCGAGAAGCTCACGGGCAACTGATCCACGCGATCAGCTGAGAGCCACGGCTCTCACCCGCTGAACGTCGGCCCCTCTCACTGCGGTGAGGGGGGCCGACGGCGTTGTCGGGGCACGGGTCGGTAGGCTGCGGGCGTGTCATCGACGAAGGTGCTCGTCCTCGGCGGAACGAGTGAAGCCCGCGCTCTCGCAGCACGCCTCGACGAGCTGGGGATCGCGTTCGTCAGTTCCTTGGCCGGGCGCGTGTCGCGGCCAAGGCTGCCGGTCGGCGACGTCAGGATCGGCGGGTTCGGCGGCGTCGCAGGGCTGACGGCGACGCTGCGCGACGACCGCTTCACGCACGTCGTCGACGCGACGCACCCGTTCGCGGTCACGATGCGTTCCCACGCGGTGGCTGCCTGCGCGGCCGCCGACGTCCCGCTCGTGCGCCTCGCGCGCCCCGGTTGGCGTGAGCACCCGGATGCGTCCACCTGGCACTGGGTCAGCACCTACGCCGGCGCGCGGGCGCTCGTCGACGCGCAAGGGTGGCGTCGACCGTTCGTGACGACCGGGCGTCAGACGCTCGAGCACTACCGCGGGTGGGACGACAAGGCCACGCTCGTGCGCATCGTCGAACCGCTCGACATCCCCGCGCCGCCCGCGTGGACGGTGTTGCACACCCGCGGCCCGTTCGACGTCGACACCGAGATCGCGACGATGCGGGAGCACGCCGTCGACGTCGTCCTGACAAAGGACTCCGGCGGCAGCTACACCGCCGCGAAGCTCACCGCAGCACGCCGACTCGGCGTCCCCGTCGTCGTCGTCGCACGGCCCGCGGCACCGGCCGGGCTGCGTGAGGTGAGCACGCTCGACGAGGTCGTGACGTTCCTGCGGAGCTGACGAGCGGGGCTGTTCCTGCGTTCGAATACGCGCGCGGTTCGGCTGTGCCCGCACACGCGAACCGGTCAGTTCGTCGTGCGACGCCGCGCGAGGAGACGCGCGCCGAGCGCGACGACGAGGACCGTGCGTCCGACGCGTCGGGTGAGCCGTACCGCACGCGGGATGTCAGTGACGTCGACCGCGCGTCCGTCGCCGAGTTCACCGCGATGCTCGCTGCGACCGGCGTACACGTTCGTCCCGCCGAGGCGCACCCCGAGTGCGCCCGCGGCGGCGGCCTCGACGGGCCCGGCGTTGGGGCTCGGATGCGCGGGGGCGTCCCGGCGGACGGCGCGCACGACGTCGCGCACGCGCGAGGGCTCGCCCGCCACGACACAGCTGATCGCCGTCGCGAGCACGCTCACACGGGCCGGAACGGCGTTGAGGACGTCGTCGAATCGTGCCGCGGCCCAACCGAACTGCTCGAGCCGCTCGGTCCGGTGCCCGATCATCGCGTCAAGCGTGTTGGCGCAGCGGTGCAGCACGACACCAGGCGCCCCGAACGCCGCGCCCCAGACGAGGGTTGCCGCGACGGCATCCGACTGGTTCTCGGCAAGCGACTCGACGACGGCCCGGGCCAACTCGTCGGGGCCGGCCTGCGACGTGCCGCGTCCGACGAGCGAGCGAATGCGGTGACGAGCGCCGTCGAGGTCGTCGGCAGCGAGCAGGTCGTGCACCGCCATCGCCTCGCGCTCCAGCGAACGTCCGCCGAGGGCCGCCCACGTCACCAGCGCCGTGATGAGGGTGCGCGTCAGCGGCCGGCGTCGATCGAGAACGAGCGCACCGGCGACCGGCGGAGCGAGCGTCACGACGAGATACGCGATGCCCCGCGAGCGTCGCTGCGCCCACAGCCGGTGCTCGCAGGCCGCCGCCCAGCCACCGAACCAGGCGACGGGGTGATGCCGGGCCGGGTCACCCCAGCGCCGGTCGGCGAGATACCCGAGCGCCACACCGGCCGCGATCGGATCCCAGCCGGCGCTCGCGCGCGCTGTCCGCGTCAGAAGCCCTGTCCGCGTCAAGAACCTTGGCGCGGCGGTGGTCGTCGCGCAGCGCGAGACCGCACCGTCGAGGCGCGCGAGTCGCAGGAGAAGAGGATGGCTCACGATGCCCCCGATGGGTTCTTCGGCTCGCCCTTGATCACGAGGGGGCAACCCGCCACGACGAGGACGACGTCGTCGCACGCTCGCGCGAGGCGCTGGTTGAGGCGGCCCAGCTCGTCGGTGAAGAGGCGCCCCGACTGGTAGGGAGAGACGAGACCGAAGCCCACCTCGTTCGTCACGATGACGAGGTCGTGTTCGAACGCCGCGATCGCCGCGACGAAGGCATCGGCCCTGGCGGCGTACCGCTGGTGCCACGTCGGCATCGGCATCGGCGGGGGCGTCGATGGCTCCTCGTCGCCTCGGCGAGGGCCTTCGCCGGTGTCAGAAACCCAGGCGCCGGACTCCTCGAGGGCGGAGGTCAGCCACGACCCGACGTCGTCGAGCAGGCACGGACCATGGATCTTGCTGAGCGCGCGGGGAACATCGACCGACTCGAGGCTCGACCAGTGTGACGGCCGCCGCTGCTGATGGGCTGCGACGCGGGCACGCCACTCGTCGTCGTCGGGGCGTGTCGGCCCCGTGGCCAGGTACGTCGCGGGCGCCTCCCACAACAGACGTTCGGCGTACGTCGACTTGCCCGAGCGCACGCCGCCGGTGATGAGGACGCGGCGCGGGGCGCTCATCGCCAGACTCCGAGCGTGAGGACGATGAGCATGACGGTGAGGCCCACCTCGATGCCGGCTCCCATGACGTCACCCGTCAGGCCGCCGAAGGTGCGCGTCGCGCGACGAGCGAGCCATTCCAGCGCGATGCCGGCGGCCACCGAGGCGACCAGGGGAGCGGCGAGAAGCGTTGCGCCGGTGGAGAACCCATCGTCACCTGAGGCATCAGCCAGGGCAGATCCGCCGACGAGAACCAGCCATCCCACGACGCTTGCGGCGACGAGCTCCGGGGTCCGGACGGCCGACAGCACGACGGCGCCCATCCCGTGAGGCCGTGCAGCGCTCCACCGTCGGTGGGCGAGGGTCGTGCACGCCACCCGCGAGACGATGACGGTGGCGCCGGCCAGCCACGGCGCGTCGAGGAGCGCCGCGAAGCACGCCGTCTGCACGCCGGCCGTCACGACGACGGCGATGACACCCATCGGGCCGACGTCGCCACGCTTCATCACCTCGAGGGCGCGCTCCCGGTTCCACCCCGCGCCGAATCCGTCGACGGTGTCGGCCAATCCGTCGACGTGCATGGCGCGCGTGCCGGCCGCGAGGGCAGCGACCGAGCCAAAACCGGCCACGAGCGGAGGCGCGTCGACCCAGTGCCCGACGAGCAGGACGAGCGACGTCACCACAGCGAGCGGGACGGCGGCCAGGGGCGCGAGCGTCATCGCCCAGCGCGCCACCGGCGTGGTGATCGGCGGGATCGAGCCGACGGGAATGACGCTCAACGTCCCCGTCGCGAGGCGCAGCCCCTCCCATGCCGGTCGGGTGACAACAGCATCGCTCATCACACCGCTCCGGTGTCGTCGGACGACGCATGGAGCCGGGTGCCGTCGAGAGCTGCGACGACGTCGCCGATCACGGTGATGGCAGGTGCGCCGAGGCCGGCGTCGGCGACGGCGTTCGGCAACGTCGCAAGGGTCGCGACGACGCGTCGCTCGCTCGGCATGGCGCCGTCGGCGATCGTTGCGGCGGGCGTCGAGGCGGCGAGGCCACCGTCGACGAGTGCCGATGCGATGGCGCGCAGGTGCGCGACGCCCATGAGAACGACCAGGGTGGTGCGGGTGCGGGCCAGTGCCGCCCAGTCGAGATCCGAGCGCGGGTCGCCAGGCGCGACGTGCCCCGAGACGACCGTGAACCCCTGCGATGATGTCCGGTGCGTCACGGGGATGCCGGCGAGCGCCGGCACGGCGATCGCCGACGTCACCCCCGGCACGACGTCGACGCTGAGACCGGCTTCTCGACAGGCGATCACCTCCTCGCCGCCGCGACCGAAGACGAAGTTGTCGCCGCCCTTGAACCGCACGACGTCACGCCCGGAGAGCGCGTGCTCGACGAGCAATCGGTTGATCTCCTCCTGCGGCGTGAATGCGCCGCGCGGAATCTTGCCGACGTGGATGATCGTCGCGTCGGCTCGGGCGTGTGCGAGGGCGTCGAGGGGAGCGAGGCGATCGCAGACGATGACGTCGGCGCGCTCGATCGCGCCCAACCCGGCGACGGTGAGCAGGCCCGGATCACCCGGGCCGCCGCCGACGAGCGTCACCCGCCCAGGACGCTTGGCCTCACCGGCAGGTCCGTGGGGAGCCTCCTCGCCCGGCTGGTTGAGGGTGAGGCGACGCACTTCGTCATAGCGCAGCGGATCGGCGTCCGTGACGAGTCGACACAGCCCGCGTGAGGCAAGGTCGTCGAGGTGGGGTGCATGAGGGTCGGGAGCCTGGAGGTGGGGAGAGCTGCGGTGAGCAGCGCCGGCGCTCGCGTTCTCGCCCACATCCAGAAGGACATCGACCTGTGCCCCCGCGCGGGCGAGCTCGGCGATGATCCCGGGCAGGCTGGGGCCGAACACCCCCGGTCCGTGGAGCAACACGCGCGTCACGATGCGGCCTCCCCGCTCTGGCGGAACGCGTCGAACGCGGTGAGGAGGGCATCCGTCGTCAGCGGGTCTCGGACGGCGAGGCGCACCCACGAGCCGTCGAGGCCGGGAAAGGTGTCGGCGCGGCGTGTCGCGAACCCGGCGTCCCGCCACGCGGCGTGCGCGCCCGCTCCGACGCGCGCGAGTACGAACGGGGCGGCCGACGCCAGCACCGGCACGCCGCGTGAACGCAGGCCGCGGTCGAGATGCTCGCGCCACTGGCTCGTCTCCTCGGCCCACTCGGCGACCTGACGCGCGGCGGGGGCCGTCATCGCGTACCGCGTCGCCTCGAGGGCGAGTGAGTTCACCGACCAATGCGGCTGCTGCGCGCGCAGCGTCGCGATGAGGGCCGCGTCGCCGACGACATGGCCGGCGCGCACCCCGGCGATCGACCACGTCTTCGTCAGCGATCGCACGACGAGCACCCCGGTCATGTCGCCACCGATGAGGCTCTCGCTCTCACCGGGCACGAGATCCATGAACGCCTCGTCGACGACGAGCACGCGTCCGGAACCGCGCAGCTTCTCGAGCTGCGCGCGCGGGTGGAGCACGCCCGTCGGGTTCGTCGGGTTGCCGAGGACGACGAGATCGGCGCCGTCGAGCGCCGCGACGTCGGCGTCCCCGAGGTGAGCACCGGAGCGGACGTGGAGCACGTGCGCCCGGGCCGGGCACCCGGCGCGACGCAGCGCGGCGTCGGGCTCGCTGAACTGCGGGTGGACGACGACGGGTGCGCGCGGCGCCAGCGCCCGCGCGATGAGCGTGAACGCCTCGGCTGCTCCGTTCGTGAGGAGCACCTGCTCGCGTGCCAGCCGATGGTGCACGGCGACCGCGTCGGTGGCGGTGCGTGTATCGGGGTAGTGAGCCGCCTCGTCGAGCACGCCGCGCAGGGCGAGCCGCAGGTTCGCCGGGGGCGTGCTCGCGCGGACGTTGACGGCGAAGTCGACGAGCCCGTCACCGACCTCGGCGTCACCGTGATGCTCGTCGCCGGGCGTCGCACCGCCCGGCAGCGCCGCGTCCACTCGCGCGTCGACACGCGGGCGGGGCAGGCTCGGCAGCGTCGTCGCGACGAGGCCCAGGCCCGCCGCGCGATGCGTGGCGGCGGCGAAACGGTCTGCGAGCTCGGGGTGCCCCGCCCAGTGCGTGTGCAGGTACGAGGCGTGGACGGTCGGCTCGCTGCCGGAGCCGTGGGCGGCGGAGAAGCCGTCGGCACCCGCGTCGAGCAGCCAGGCCGCGTGGCCCCCACCTTCGCCGTCACCGGCGGCCGGCGTCGTCAGCGTGCGGTGGAACTCGTGGCCGCGCACCCGCGTGCCCGCGTCGGCGAGAAGCGTGTCGACGGGTGCTTCGGCCTCGCGGTAGCCCAGCGTCAGCCGTGGTGACATCGCCGCCGTCGCGGGCAGTACCCCGGAGAAGCGGTGACCATCGACGGCCTCGAGGAGATAGAGCATCCCGGCGCACTCGGCCACGGTCGGCAGCCCCGACGTCACGGCGTCCCGCAGCTGGGCCAGCAGGCTCGTGTTGGCCGCCAACGAGCGCGCGTGCACTTCGGGGAAGCCGCCGCCGAGGTAGAGCGCGCGGGTGCCAGCGGGCAGTGCGCGATCACGGACGGGGTCGAACACGACGGGTTCGAGACCTCGCGCGCGCATCATCTCGAGCGTCTCGGCGTAACGGAACGTGAAGGCACGACCCCCAGCGACGGCGACGACGGGGGCGTCCCGCCCGGCCGTCGTCGGCGCCGCAGACAGGGGTGCGGGTGACCACGGTTCGTCGGCGAGATCGGGTGCGCCCGAGGCGATCTCGAGCAGCGCATCGAGGTCGATGTGAGCGGCGGTGCGTTCGGCCAGTCGGTCGAGTGTCGCGCGTGCGGCGTCCCGTTCGTCGGCCGGGACGAGGCCCAGATGCCGTGACGGGACGCTCACCCCCGCGTCACGCGGCAGCACACCGAGCACCGGCACGCCGATGCGTTCGCACGCGCGCCGCACCTCGCCTGCGTGACGTTCGGAGCCGGCCTTGTTGAGCACGACGCCCGCGACGTCGAGCTGCGGGTCGAACATGCGCAACCCGTGGATGCTCGCGGCGACCGAACGCGACGACGAGCTGATGTCGACGACGAGGACGACGGGGGAGTGCGTCAGCGTCGCGACGTGCGCGCTCGAGGCGAACCCCTCCGTGCCGAGGCGCCCGTCGAACAGCCCCATGACGCCCTCGATGACTGCGACGTCGGCGGGCGCCGGCGTCATCGCGCCGTGCACGAGCATCGGTGCGACGCGTTCGGGGCCGACGAGCCACGGGTCGAGGTTGCGCCCGACGCGTCCTGTCGCGAGCGCGTGGTAGCCGGGGTCGATGAAGTCGGGGCCGACCTTCGCGGGCGCCACCTGCAGGCCGCGCGCGGCGAGGGCGGCCATGACGCCGACGCTCACCGTCGTCTTGCCCTGCCCGGACGCCGGCGCGGCGAGCACGACGCGCGGCAGTCGCGTCACCATTCGATACCTCGCTGGCCCTTCTGGCCGGTGTCGAAGGGGTGTTTGACCTTCGTCATCTCGGTGGCGATGTCGGCCACCTCGAGCAGCGCCGGGTGCGGGTCGCGCCCGGTGATGATGACGTGCTGATTGCCGGGTCGCTCCGCCAGGGTGCGCGCGACCTCCTCGCCGTCGATCCAGCCCCACTTGATCGGGTAGGTGAACTCGTCGAGCACGTACATCTGGTGCGTCTCCGCCGCGAGGCGACGCTGGATCTCGCGCCAGCCCTCGAGCGCGTCCGCGGCGTGGTCGGCCTCGGTGCCGCCCTTGCGCGACCACGACCAGCCCGAACCCATCTTGTGCCACTCGACGGGCCCGCCCCGGCCGGTGCGCTCGTGCACCTCGCCGAGCGCCATGAGCGCCTCCTGCTCGCCGATCTTCCACTTCGCGGACTTGACGAATTGGAACACGCCGATCGACCACCCCTGGTTCCAGCCGCGCAGTGCCAGCCCGAACGCCGCGGTCGACTTGCCCTTGCCCGCGCCGTAGTGGATGGCGACGACGGGTCGGTTGCGGCGCTGACGCGTCGTCAGGCCGTCGTCCGGGGTGACGGTCGTTTCTCCCTGGGGCATCAGGCGGCCTTTCCGTGCGGCGCGCGAGCGGCGGCGACGGCGTCGACGAGGCCCGAGGCGGAGACGTTCTCGAGGGGCACGTGCGTCGCGCCCATGCGGTGGGCGAGGTCGGCGGCTAGGCGCATGCGGAAGCGTCCGCTCTCGCAGTCGACGACGACGGTGTCGACGCCGAGGCCCGGCCACGCCGACGCGGTGCGCTGGGCGCGCGCGAGGGCATCGGGCCCGCTCGTGGCGCGCCCGTCGGTGACGACGACGACGAGCGCGCGCCGGCGCGGGTCGCGTCGGCGTTCACGTTCGAGGGTGCTCGCGGCCAGCGTGAGCCCTTCCGCGAGGGGCGTGCGTCCGCCGTGCGGTAGCTGTGTCAGTGCCGCGGCCGCCCGATCGACGGACGACGTCGGGGCGAGCAGGACGTGCGCGTCGGCGCCGTTGAACGCGACCAGCCCGACCTTGTCGCGACGCTCGTACGCATCGAGCAGCAGCGACAGTACAGCCGTCTTCACCTCGTCCATGCGCTTGCGCGCCGCCATCGAACCGGAGGCGTCGACGCAGAACAGCACGAGATTCGACTCGCGCCCCCGCAGCCGGGCGTGGCGGACGTCGTGCGCCGCGATGTCGAGGCGGCCCCGCGTCCCCGCGGTGCGACGCGACGCTGCGCTCGTGATGGTGGCCGTGACGTGGACGCGGCCGGTCGTCGTCGGGGAGACACCGATGACGCGTCCGCGCGTCGTCTCGGACGCGCTGCGCCGACCGGCCTCACCGCGACCGACACCGCGCACCTCGAAACGGCGCGGACGGTACGGCGTGCCCGCCGAGGCCGTGCCGACGGCGGCGGCTGCGCCGGTTCGCTGCTCGGAGGACGGCTGCTCCTGGGAGGACTCCTCCGCATCGGACGGCGAATCGTGCTGCGGATCAACCGAATCCGACGAGGACTCAGTCGCCCGATCGCTCGATGCCGGTGGCTGCTGCGAGCCAGCCGGTGGAGGCCCGGCGTCATCGTTGCCCGGCGCGTCGTCGTCGTTGTCAGGCGCGTCGTCACCGTCACCCGGTTGGCCGTTCGGGTCGTCGTCCGAACCACCCGACGGGGGCTGCGGATCGTCGGGGCCTTCGGGGTCGGTCGGCGGTTCGGGTTCTTCGTCGAGCAGCCGGTCCAGCAGCTCCTCGTCGAGGCCGGGCGGGTCGAACGGCCCGCGTCGGCGACGGTGCGACAGCGCGAACCGGGCGGCGACGCGGATGTCCTCACGCGTCACTCGGTCGCGCTCGCACCACGCGGCGTGGGCGCGCGCCGCGCGGGCGATGACGATGTCGGCGCGCATGCCGTCGACATCGAATCCGGCACACACACGGGCGATGGTGCGTAGCGCCCACGCGCTCAGGTCGACGCCGTCGAGGGCCTCCTGCGCCCGGACGATGCGTGCCCCGAGCTCGGTCTCGGCTGCCGCGTAGCGGGCAGAGAACGCGTCCGGGTCGGCATCGAAGGCGAGGCGACGGCGCACGACCTCGGCACGCTCGTCGGGGTCGCGGGAGGCATTGACGTCGACCGACAGCCCGAAGCGGTCGAGCAGCTGCGGGCGCAGCTCGCCTTCCTCGGGGTTCATCGTCCCGACGAGCACGAAGCGGGCCGGGTGCGTCACCGACATGCCGTCACGTTCGACGGTGTTGCGACCCATCGCCGAGGCGTCGAGCAGCAGGTCGACGAGGTGGTCGGCGAGCAGATTGACCTCGTCGACGTACAGCAGCCCGCGATGCGCCTGCGCGAGCAGACCGGGGTGGAACTCGGTGCGGCCGGCGCCGAGGGCCTGCGCGAGGTCCATCGAGCCGGTGACGCGGTCGTCGCTCGCACCGACAGGAAGTTCGACGAGGCGCGTCGGGCGTCGCTCAGCGGTGACGGCCGCATCAGCGCCGATCGGGTGCGGGCCGTCCGGGCAGTCCGGCGCGGGGTCGGCGGGGTCGCACGAGAAGCGGCACCCGGCGACGACGTCCACCCGCGGCAGGACGCCGACGAGACCACGCACGATCGTGGACTTCGCGGTGCCCTTCTCACCCCGAACGAGAACGCCGCCGATGGCGGGGGAGATGGCCGTCAGGACGAGGGCGGTGGACAGGTCGTCGGCGCCGACGACGGCGGTGAAGGGAAAACGGGGCATCAGTTCGCCTCCTGGCAAGTGACCACGCTTGCCGCTCGGGGGCACCGACGCCGGACGACGCCAGTGGTCGCGGCGACGTCCTGGCTTACCCCGTCGGGGATCACAGTGGCGGGACCGCTGCCGGATTCGCACCGGCATTCCTCGCGCGCGACGGCCCCATCATGACAGACGCCGACGCCGCCCGAGGCCCCGGCGGGGCATAGGGTGTCGCCCATGATCGAGGTCGTCGGCATCGAGGACGGTGGGTGGGCGCTGCTGCCCGCCCACCTTCGGCAACTCGTCACGGACGCTGACGTCGTCGTCGGCGGGCGACGGCACCTGGAGCTGCTGCCGCAGGTGGAGGGCCAGGAGCGCCGCACGTGGCCGCGCCCGTTGCGCGACGGGCTGCGCGAGCTCCTGTCCCATGCCGATGACCATGCCCATGGGCGCGCCACGTCGTCCGACGCCGACGAGACGGACGATGCCGCGTCCGGGCGCGTGGTCGTGCTCGCCTCTGGCGATCCGCTGCGCTCGGGTGTCGCGACGACGCTCATCGACGAGTTCGGTGCGGGCGCCGTCCGCGTCCATCCCGCACTGTCGAGCGAGACCCTCGCGCGCGCCCGGATGGGGTGGGCGGCCGAGAGCGTCGACGTCGTGACGACAGTGGGCCGCAGCATCGAGCGAGTGCGCCCATTCGTCACGCCCGGAGCGCGACTCGTCGTGCTGTGCTCCGACGCGCGCGGCCCGGGCGAGCTCGCCGCGCTGCTCGTGCACTCGGGAGCACCGGAGGCGAGGCTGACGGCCTGGTGGCACCTCGGCGGGCCCGGGGAAGGGTCGCTACAGGCCACCGCCCAGGGGTGGCCCGACGGGGAACGCGACCTCGCCGAGCCGATTCCCGACCTCGTCCTCGTCTGCGTCGAGGTGCCCGACGAACTGGGCGCGGCCGACGTCGTCGGGACGGTTCCGGGCCGCGCCGAGACGTGGTTCGGCAATGACGGGCTCATCACGAAACGCGACGTGCGGGCTGCGGCGCTCGCGCGATTGCGCCCCACGCGCGGCGCGCTGCTCTGGGATCTCGGCGCCGGCTCGGGGGCCGTCGGCATCGAATGGGCGCTCGCCGCGCCCGATGCTCGCACCGTCGCCGTCGAACGCGATGCCGTACGCGCCGAACGCGCCCGCGAGAACGCCCGCGCCCTCGGAGTCCATCATCGCGTCGACGTCGTCGAGGCGAGCGTCCACGATGTAGCCGTCCACGGCGCGCAGCACCCCGATGGCACCGCCTGCGGCCCCTGCCGTGACGGCGTCGCTCGCGCCACGAGCGACGCCCGTCACAGCGCTCCCGATGCGGTCTTCTTCGGTGGCGGGCTGAGCGCTGAGGCTGTGGACGCTGCCCTCGCGGCTCTACGCCCCGGTGGCCGCCTCGTCGCTCACGCCGTCACGCTCGAGAGCGAGAGCATCCTCCTCGACGCCTGGCGCACGCATGGCGGCGACCTCACGCGCCTGGCCGTCGAACACCTCGAACCCCTCGGCCGACTGCACGGCTGGCGCCCCGCGCGCGCCGTCGTCCAGTGGAGCTACGCGAAGGATCTGACATGACCGTTCACTTCATCGGTGCCGGCCCCGGCGCCGCCGACCTGCTGACGCTGCGCGCGGCGCGCCTGATCGAGAGTGCGCAGGTGTGCTTGTACGCCGGCACCTACCTCGACGACGCCGTCCTCGCCCATTGCCCGCCGGGCGCGCGCCGCGTCGACACACAGCACCTCACCCTCGACGAGATCATCGACGAGATCGTCGCCGCGGATGCGCTGGGGCACGACGTCGCGCGTCTGTGCTCGGGCGACCCTTCCGTCTACAGCGCCGTGGCCGAACAGGGCCGTCGCCTCGACGCAGCCGGTATCGCCTGGGACGTCTGCCCGGGCGTGCCGGCCTACGCGGCCACAGCCGCGCGTGTCGGACGCGAGCTGACGGTGCCCGAGGTGACGCAGTCGGTCGTCCTGACGCGTGCACAGCGCGATTCGACGCCGATGCCGGCGGGTGAGGAGCTCGCGAACTTCGCGCGGACGGGGGCGACACTCGTGCTCCACCTCGCGATCCGTCACACGCGGCGGCTCGCACGCGAGCTGGCCGAGCACTACGGCACCGACTGTCCCGTCGTCGTGGGCTCGCAGGTCAGTAGCCCCGACGAACTCATCCTGCGCGGCACGCTCGCCGACATCGCCGATCAGGTCGAGGACGCGGGGCTGCGGCAGGCCGCCGTCATCCTCGTCGGGCCTGCGCTCGCGGCCCACGGCTTCGCCGAGTCGCACCTCTACAGCTGCAGCCGCGAACGAACGTGACGCACGAGAGCCACCGCGTCATCGGCGGTGGCTCTCGGGTGGCCTGCTCGGTCGGTGTCCTGACCGGCCTCGCTCAGAACCGGTGCGTCGGGTTCTGCCCGTCGACGTCGTTCGTGCCGTTCGCGCCGGGGTAGGGGCCCTGTTGCGCCTGGTAGGGGCCGTTCTGGGTCTGACGACGCTGCTGTTGCGCGAAGGCTTGCTCGCGCTGCTTGCGACCGCGACGCACCATGAAGAACAGGACGAGCGCGGCGACGACGAGCAGCGGCAACCCGATGAACATGAACACGAGCCCGCCGAAGAATCGCCCGACCCCGCCGCTGCGACGCTTCTTGCGGGACGGCGTGCGCCGCCGCTCGGGCTGCTGCCCGATGGACTGATGGTTCGTCGACGCGTCGACGAACGCGACGTTCTGGGCACCGGGCGCCGCAACGCCTGCCGTCCCAACGCCCCCGGTGACAGCTGCGGCTCGTGCTGACGACGCAGACCAGACGCTGGTCGACGCGGCAGCCACCGACGTGGGTTCAGCAGCGGACGCCGGGCCCGCGCCTTCGACGAGCAAGCAGACGACAGCCGCGCCGGCGACAAGAATTTGACCCATCGTTCTCCCCCTTGAACGGTGATGTTCCGGTATCACGTGCATCTAACCGGGGTTCGTGACGGCCCGCAACCGAGCCCGCACCCCGCGTCGGCCTGATATCTGTCTCAGGCAGACTCGCGTGGCTCAGGCGGGCTCGTCCAGCGCGAACTGATCGAGCAGCGCGTCGATCTCGGCGGGGTCGTGTCGGCCGGGCTGCTCCGGAGCCCCGGCTTCGGCGGAGGCCTCGACGAGCGCCTCCCCGAGGTGATGGGCCTCGGCGGGCGAGAGGTTGGTGTCGCGGATGAGGTCGTGGACGTCGCCGCGGGCGACGAGATGCACCTGGGCCCCATCCACCTCGACACCGAGCGTCGAGCCGTCGGGGTAGGTGACCGACGGCGACTCGGAGGAGCCGGCGTGGGGGGTGAAGTCGCTCATATCCCTGACGCTACGTGCCCGCGGGTCTCCTGTGTCCATAGAGACCCGACGGTTTTTCGACCGCCGACGTGATCACCTCGTCGGGACGTATCGCGCCGTCCACACGCGCCCGTCCGCCGTGGTGCGGGTGCCCTGGGAGCCGACGATGACGAGGCAACCCATGTCGATCGTCTCGGGGTCGAGCGCGGCCACACTCGTCACCTCTAGGGCCTCCTGCTCGCGGCCCACATGACGTGCGACGACGACGGGTCGATCGCCTGGCAGCTCTTCACGCAGCACGGCGAGCGCCTGGGCGAACTGGTGAGGGCGGCTCGCCGAGCGGGGGTTGTAGAACGCCATCGCGACGTCGGCGCGGGCACAGGCGCGCAGACGCGCGTCGATGACGTCCCACGGCTTGAGGCGGTCGGACAGCGAGATGAGCGCGTGGTCGCCACCGAGCACGGCTCCGGCCAGCGCGGCCGCGGCGTGCGCCGCCGTCACGCCGGGAACGACATGCACGGGCACCGAGGCGAGTGCGGCGTTCTCGGGTCGCTCGCGCGCCTCGAAGACGGCCGACGCCATCCCGAACACCCCGGCGTCGCCCCCGGAGACGACGGCGACATCGTGCCCGTCATGCGCCAGTTCGAGGGCCTGGGTGCCGCGATCGACCTCGACCGTGTTGCCGCTCGGGAGCCGGACGAGGCCATCGCGTGTGGGGACCCGGGCCACGTAAGGCGCATAGCCGATGACGCACGAGACGCGCCCCAGGACGTCAGCCGCCTCGGGCGTCAGCCAGGCGTCGGGGCCGGGCCCGAGCCCGACGACGAACACGGTTCCGGGCTCGCCCGACCTCTCGGACGTCGCTGCGGCGGGCACCACGCCGGGGACTCGCTGCATCGCGGTCCGGCTCGAACTGCTCGCGCTTCCCGACGCGCGGCCGGCGGCGTCGGCGCGTCGATCGAGCCCGGGCACGACCACGAGCGACATGTACGGCACGTGCGCCGGGTCGACCTGTGTGACAGGGAGGAGGCGTTCACCGTCACGGCTCGCCCGCTCGACGTACCAGGCGCGCTCGAGCAGGCCCGCCTGGGCGAGTGCTTCGCGCACGTTCGCGAAGGTGCGGCCCAGCTTCATGATGACGGCGGCGTCGGTGTCGGCGAGGCGGCGCGCCATCTCGGTGACGGGGAGGGTGCCGGGCAGCACGGTGAGCACGTCCTCGTGCCTGCACAACCCTGTCGACAGGCCCGCGGACGCCGCGGAGACCGACGTCACCCCGGGCACGACATGGGCGTCGAAACGCTCGGCGAGCAGGTCGTGGACGTACATCGACGAACCGAAGAACAACGGGTCGCCCTCGGCGAGCAGGACGACGCTGCGTCCGGCCTCGAGGTGGGCGCCGAGGCGCTCGGCGCACTCGAGGTAGAACGCCGCCATCGCACCGTGGTAGCCGCCGGGATGGTCGATCTCACCCGTCGTCACGGGGTAGACGAGCTCTTCCTCGACGACGCCGTCCGGGATGAGATCGGCCGCGATGGCGCGCGCGGTGCTCGGACGATGACCGGCGCGGTGGTAGGCGACGACGTCAGCGGTCTCGATGAGCCGAGCGGCCTTGCGGGTGATGAGCTCGGGGTCACCGGGGCCGACGCCGACGCACCACAGGCTGCCCGTCATCACAGGATCTCCTGCTCGGTCGCGAGGGCGTTGACGGCGGCCGCAGCCATGGCTGAGCCTCCCCGGCGCCCATGGACGGTCAGCCAGGGGATCTGTGATCCGTCGTCGAGACGATGCTCGGCGAGAGCGACCTTGGACTCGGCGGAGCCGACGAAACCGACGGGCATCCCAACGATCGCAGCCGGGCGCGGGGCGCCGTCGCGCAGCATCTCGAGCAGGTGGAACAGGGCCGTCGGGGCGTTGCCGATGGCGACGACGGCGCCGTCGAGGTGCGGTGCCCACAACGACGCGGCGGCGGCCGAGCGAGTCGTCGACCAGGCCTGTGCGAGCGCCGGCACCTGCGGTTCGCGCAGTGTACAGATGACGTCGTTGTCGGCGGGCAGTCGGCTGCGCGTCACGCCCGCGGCGAGCATGTGCGAGTCGGTGATGACGGGCGCGCCGGCGCGCAACGCGGCGAGAGCGGCCTCGCCGACGTCCGTGCTGCCGGCGATCTCGTCGATGACGCCGACGTCGCCTGCGGCATGCGCGACCCGCACCGCAGCACGGTGGACGCCCTCGGGCAGGTGGTCGAGCGTCACCTCACGACGGATCGTCGCGAACGACTCGCGATAGATGACACGCCCGTCACGCTCGTAGTCGTAGCGGCGGGTCGGGGGAGCGATGTCGGTCATGAGCGGCCGTTCGGGTCGAGGATGTCGGTCAGGTTGTGAGGGGCGACGACGAGATGATGCTCGCCGGCGGGGCGGCCGCACGCACGCTCGCACCCGACGACGTGGACGCGGGGTGCGGCGGACACGGTGGCACGTCGATCATCGGCGCTGGCATGCTCGGGCGTGCTCGCAGCGATGACGCTGCCGATGCGGCTGTCATCGAGCGCCGTGTCACACCAGTTGCCGTCGTCGAAGATCCTCGCCGCGGCCCGCGTGAGGTCGAGCGTCGAGACGTCGGTGCGACGGCAGTACGGTGCGCCGACGCAGGCGCTGAATCGCGCTCGGGCCGAACCGGGTTCGGTGACGAACCCGGCGCCGCGCAGATGCCTGGTCGCGCTGGGCAGGTCGGCGCCGTCGCGCAGCGTACGCACGACGATGCTGCGCTCGGGGGTGACGACGACGTCCTGCGTCACCTCGTCCAGGGCGCGAGCGGCCGGCGCGTCGAGCAGGCCGAGCGGGAGATGAACCTCCAGGCGGCTCTTGGACGTGGCCGCCGCGGTGCCGGTCGCGGGCCGGGCCTCGGCGCGGGGCATATCGGCGGCGCTCACCTCGGCGGCGCGCACCCGCTCGTCGAGTCGGGCGAAGAACGGATGATCGTCGGGCAGGTCGGTGACGTTCCAGAACCGCCCGTCATCATGCTGCGTCGTCGCGACGAAGTCCTCCGCGACAGCGACCAGCGTCGCCGCGGCCTGGTGCGCAGCACATGCGAACGACCGGCCACCGACGCGCACTTCGCCGGCACGCATCTGATCGACGTGCATCTCACCGGCCCGCGAGCCGTCGTCGTCCGCGCCGAGAGCGAACGCGACATCGGCCGGCACCGCGGGCAGCGTCTCGTCCCCGGCGGCCAGCGCGAAGATCCATCGCCCCGACAATGACGCCAACGACGGCGTGTCGACGATCGCCGAATCCAGTTGCTGCACCAGGGAATCGAGCGACGCATCCGGCCCCGCGACGATGTTGCGCACCCGCTCGTGGGTTGCTGACGGCAGCATCCCGAGCGCCGCGACGGCGTCGACGAACGCGCCCGGCAGCGGCTCGTCCAAGCCGCGAAGCTGCAGGTTGCCGCGTGACGTCAGCTGCACGAACGGCTGGCCGAATCGTTCGGCAAGATCGCACACCGTCACGAGGTCATGGCTCGACACGCGGCCACCGGGCACGCGCAGGCGGACAATGGCGCCGTCGGCAGCTGCGAACGGGCGCAGCACACCGGGGCAGCGGTCGTCGACATCTCGTACGGGCACAGCGAGCAGCATACGAGCCGTCTCCGTTAGGCTCGGGCACGGTCGTCAGGTGATGGAACCCGGTGCGAATCCGGGACGGTCCCGCCACTGTGTGTCCGACGCGTGCGTCGGCGAGTCAGGAACGCCCTGACGATCGACTCCCGTGCCACGGGAGCCCTCTCATGACGACGCGGGCGTGGACACCCGCGAAGGAGCTGCCCTCATGGCGCGCATCGCCCTCATCTCGACCTCCGACACCGACCTGCTCAGCGCTCGCGCGAGCGGCGCCGACTACGCCGTCTCCAACCCGGGGCGCGTCCCGACGCACGGCGACGCCTCCGAGGGCGCCGACATCGTCGTCGTCCGCCTGCTCGGCGGCCCGCAGGATCTGTGCAGTGGTTTCGCGGCGTACGCCGCCTCCGGCCGTCCCGTCGTCGTGCTCGGCGGTGAGCAGGAGCCCAACGCGGCCCTCATGGAGCGTTCGACGACGCCGCCCGGTGTCGCGGCGCAGGCCCACGAGTACCTCGCGCAGGGCGGTGCGGCGAACCTCAAGGAGCTGCACGCGTTCCTCAGCGACACGCTGCTCATGACCGGCGAAGGCTTCGAACCGCCCGTCGTCACACCCTCGTGGGGTGTGCTCGAGCGTGCCGAGATCGCCGATGACGCCGAGAGCACCGACGGCGCCACGGCCACGAAGAAGCCCCGCGTCGCGGTGCTCTTCTATCGTGCCCAGTACGTCGCGGGCAACGACGCGTACGCCCATGCCCTCGCCGACGCGATCGACCGCGCCGGCGGCATCGGGGTGCCGATCTACGTCTCCAGCCTGCGCGAGGCCGACGCCGAACTGCTCGACCACCTCGCCGGTTACGACGCGCTCGTGACGACGGTGCTCGCGGCCGGCGGGTCGCGTCCGGCGTCCGCGGGCGCGGGGGAGGACGACGAGAGCTGGGACGTCCAGGCCCTCGCCGCGCTCGACGTCCCCATCGTCCAGGGGCTGTGCCTGACGTGGAGCCGTGAGCAGTGGGCCGCCTCCGATGACGGGATGACGCCGCTCGACGTCGCGACGCAGGTCGCGGTGCCCGAGTTCGACGGGCGCATCATCTCGGTTCCGTTCAGCTTCAAGGAGTTCGACTCGGACGGCCTGCCGTCCTACGTCGCCGACCCGGAGCGCTGCGACCGCGTCGCGGGCATCGTCGTCGGGCACGCGCGGCTGCGTCATCTCGACCCGTCGGAGCGCCGCATCGCCGTCATGCTGTCGGCGTACCCGACGAAGCACTCGCGCATCGGCAACGCCGTTGGCCTCGACACGCCCGTCTCGACGATCCGGCTGCTGCGCGCCATGCGCGAGGCCGGTTACGACCTCGGCGAACGCGGCGCGATCCCCGGTCTCGACGACGTCGAACCGATCGAGGGCGAGGAGCTCGACACGACCGCGGGCAACGCGCTCATCCACGCCCTGATCGCCGCGGGCGGGCAGGACCCGGAGTGGTTGACGGACGCGCAGCTCACCGACGCGCACGTACGTATCCCCTCAGCGCTCTACCGCGAGTGGTTCGCCCGCCTGCCCGAGGACCTGCGCGAGGGGATGAGCGAGCACTGGGGTGAGGCGCCCGGTGAGCTGTTCGTCGACCGCTCCCATGACGAGGCCGGCGAGATCGTCACCGCGGCACTGCAGGCGGGCAACCTCGTCATCCTCGTGCAGCCGCCGCGCGGCTTCAGTGAGAACCCCATCGCGATCTACCACGACCCCGACCTGCCGCCGACGCACCACTACGTCGCGACCTACCGGTGGATCGAGGAGGAGTTCGGCGCCCACGCCGTCGTCCACATGGGCAAGCACGGCAACCTCGAGTGGATGCCGGGCAAGAGCCTCGGCATGTCCGCCTCGTGCGGCACCGATGCCGCGCTCGGCTCGCTGCCGCTCATCTACCCCTTCCTCGTCAACGACCCCGGCGAGGGCACCGAGGCCAAACGACGCGCGCACGCGACGATCGTTGACCACCTCGTGCCGCCGATGGCGCGCGCCGAGAGCTACGGCGACATCGCCCGCCTCGAGCAGCTGCTCGACGAGTACGGCAACGTCAGCGTCATGGACCCGGCGAAGGCGCCGGCGCTGCAGGGCGAGATCTGGACGCTCATCCGCGCGGCCGAGCTGCACCACGACCTCGGCCTCGAGGACATGCCGGACGAGGACTCGTTCGACGAGTTCGTCATGCACGTCGACGGGTGGCTGTGCGAGATCAAGGACGTGCAGATTCGTGACGGTCTGCACGTGCTCGGCGCCGCGCCCGAGGGCGAGGGCCTGACGAACCTCGTCGTCGCGATGCTGCGCTCCAACCAGCTCTTCGGCGGTGCGAAGGACGGGCTGCCGGGCTTGCGCACCGCGCTCGGCCTCGACCCGACGAGTGACGACCGCGACGCCACCGACAACGCCGAGCGGCACGCGCACGCCCTCGTCACCGCATTGGCTGCTGCCGGGTGGGATGCCGCGTCGGTCTCCGATGTCGTCGAGGCGCACCTCGCGGGGTTGGCGGACGACGAGGTCGTCGGCGTCGACCGCGCCGGCGTCGAGGCGTCCCTGCGGTTCGCCTGCACCCAGATCGTGCCGCGTCTGCAGCAGACACCGCAGGAGATCACCTCCGTGCTGCACGCGCTCGACGGTGGGTACGTCGCCGCCGGCCCGAGCGGTTCGCCGCTGCGCGGGCTCGTCAACGTCCTGCCGACGGGCCGCAACTTCTACTCGGTCGACCCGAAGGCGATCCCGAGCCGCCTCGCGTACGAGACGGGCCGCGCGATGGCGGATTCGCTCATCGCCCGCTACCGCGAGGACGAAGGCGCGCTGCCCGAATCGGTCGGGCTGTCGGCGTGGGGCACCTCCGCGATGCGCACGAGCGGCGACGACATCGGCGAGATCCTTGCACTGCTGGGCATCATGCCCATTTGGGACGAGCAGTCACGCCGCGTCGTCGGGCTCGAACCGATCAGCCTCGAGGAGCTCGGGCGTCCGCGCATCGACGTCACCGTCCGCATCTCGGGGTTCTTCCGTGACGCCTTCCCGCACGTCGTCGCGATGATCGACGACGCCGTCAAGCTCGTCGTCGACCTCGACGAGCCGCTCGATCAGAACTTCCCGCGCGCGCACGCCCTCGCCGACGTCGAGACGCACGGCGACGAACGGCGCGCCCGCACCCGAATCTTCGGTTCGAAACCGGGTTCGTACGGCGCGGGCCTGCTGCAGGTCATGGAGTCGGGCAACTGGCGCAGCAACGACGACCTCGCGGAGGTCTACACGGCGTGGGGTGGGTTCGCGTACGGCCGCGACCTCGACGGCGCGCCCGCACGCGACGACATGGAGCGCAACTATCGACGCATCCAGGTGGCGGCGAAGAACGTCGACAACCGCGAATCCGACATCCTCGACTCCGACGACTACTTCCAGTACCACGGCGGCATGGTCGCGACGGTGAAGGCACTGACGGGTGCCGAACCCAAGGCGTACGTGGGAGATTCGACGAGCCCTGACGCCGTGCGCACCCGCACGCTGACGGAGGAGACCGCCCGCATTTTCCGCGCCCGCGTCGTCAACCCGCGCTGGATCTCGGCGATGCAGCGCCACGGCTACAAGGGCGCATTCGAGCTCGCCGCGACCGTCGACTACCTGTTCGGTTTCGACGCGACGAGCCAGGTCGTGCCCGACTGGATGTACGAGTCGATCGCGTCCGAGTACGTGCTCGACGAGACGAACCAGGCGTTCATGCGCCATGCGAACCCGTGGGCGCTGCGCGGCATCATCGAGAAGCTCGGCGAGGCGGCCGAGCGTGGACTGTGGGCGGAACCGAACCCCGAGACCGTCGCCGCGATGCAGCAGGTCTACCTCGACGTCGAAGGTGAGCTGGAGGAGTGAGCCCCGACGAGTCGCTGCGTGGAGTGCCGGCAGGGCCTGCGCGGGGTGCGCCGTCCCCGGATGTGGAGGGGATTCTGCGTCACGCCGGGGACGCCTCGCTCGCGGATTCTTCTCGGATCGCCGACTCGAGCGACGGAGATGGCTTCCGTCGTCCGACGCCTGTCATCGGTGACGCCTCGTCGGCGCGCGAACGCCGCGATGATCCGGCTGGC
Organism: Dermacoccus sp. GAS27A; assembly: GCF_044909235.1. Classification (NCBI taxonomy): domain Bacteria; kingdom Bacillati; phylum Actinomycetota; class Actinomycetes; order Micrococcales; family Dermacoccaceae; genus Dermacoccus; species Dermacoccus sp. GAS27A. The sequence continues at coordinate 155,825 of NZ_JBIYDW010000004.1, forward strand.
TGGTCCATGGGCGCGCAGGTGCAGGAAGCCCTCGCCGACGTCATCGGGGCGCGTCGTGACATTCGGCGTTACCGCCCCGACGCGGTGCCGGACGAGCTCGTGCGCGAGGTGCTCGCTGCGGGTCATGCCGGGCCGTCGGTCGGCCATTCACAGCCGTGGCGGTTCATCGTCGTGAGCGATCCGGCAACCCGGGATCGCGCTGCGCACCTCGCGGACACGGCACGCTTGCGGCAGGCGCGTCAGATGCTGCCCGAGCGGGCGGCGCGGTTGCTCGACCTCAAGCTCGAAGGGCTGCGCGAGGCGCCCGTCGGCGTCGTCGTTGCCTGTGACCGGCGCGTGCCCGCAGCGGGCGTGCTCGGGCGGGCGACGTTCACCGACACGGACGTCTGGTCATGCGCGTGCGCCATCGAGAACATGTGGCTGACGGCGCGCGCCCACGGCCTCGGCATGGGGTGGGTGACGCTGTTCGAACCCGCCGATCTGGCTGATCTGCTCGGCCTGCCCGACGGCGTCGAGACCCTCGGCTGGATGTGCCTCGGCTGGCCCGACGAGCGTCCGCCCGAACCAGGTCTGCAGCGCGCCGCATGGTCGGCCAAGCTGGCCCTCGACGACGTCGTGCTGGCAGAACGCTGGCCCGAGACGGGTGAGATCGATGCCACGGCACGCGGACCGGAGACCGTGGGTGTCGACGGCGGCCCTACGGCGTTCGGTTCAGGGGCCCCCGCGTCAGGCTTGCGTCCGACCGGGCCGCCACCGTCCTACCTCGCAGGACCCGAAGGCGCCCGTCTCGTCGTCGCCAGCGACGACGCCGACCGCCTGCTCGCTCCGCCGGAGGCGCTCGGGGTGCTCGACCGCGTCGTCAACCGGGTCGCCGCCATCGCCGGGCCGGACGTCGCCGGCGGCACACTGGTCCTGGCCGGTGCCGACCACCCGGTCACCCGCCACGGCGTGAGCGCCTACGCCTCGTCCGTGACGGCCGACGTCATGCGCGCGGCCAGGGCGGGCACTTCCCTTGGAGCGGCACATGCGCGTTCGGCCGGCCTTGCCTGTCTTGTCGTCGATGCCGGCGTGGACGGGCGGCAGCCGGCGCCTGCATCGGGTGCCGATGAGCTTCCCGCGGGCGTCCCCACCGAGCGCGTGGACCTCGTGGGGCCGCGGGGTGACCTGGTTGACGCCGACGCGCTCACCCCGCACGACGTCGAGGCGTGTCTTGCGGCCGGGCGGCGGCTCGGGGCGAGGGCCGGGGCGAGCGGTCTCGTCGTGCTCGGCGAGGTCGGCGTCGGCAACACGACGATCGCCGCTGCTCTCGCGGCGGCGCTGCTCGAGGCTCCGTCCGACGCTGTGCTCGGCCTCGGATCGGGCGCGGATGCCGCGATGATGGCGCGCAAGAAGCGCGTGGTCGAGGCCGCACTGGAGCGCAGCCAAGGCTCACGTGACGTCGCCACGAATCGGGGCGAGCGTGCCCGCCTGGCACTCACGCAGGTCGGTGGGCCGGAGGTCGCGGTGCTCGCAGGTGTCGTGCTCGGCGCCGCTGAGGCGCACGCGCCGATCGTCCTCGACGGACTGGCGACGTCTGTCGCGGCTTTGGCGGCCGCACGGATGGAGCCGTCGGTCCAGGCGTATCTCGTGGCGGGTCAGCGCAGCCGGGAGAGCGCGCACGGTCTCGTGCTCGACGAACTCGGCCTCGAACCACTGCTCGACCTGCGCCTTCGCGCCGGCGAGGGCGTCGGTGCGTGTCTCGCTGCGGGGATGATCTTGCAGGCGCTGGACGCGCGCCGCGCCTCCGTGCGCACGACCGATGCCGGCGGCGTACTCGGCGACGGTGATGCGGCAGGAGACAGCTGATGGGGCTGTATCTGTCCCACACGACCTGGGACGCGCGCGATCCGTTCGCCGTCGCGCAGTTCTGGCGCGCACTCATGGGATGGGAGATCGACGAGCCGGAGTCATACCGTCCCGGCTCGGACGAGTGCTCACTCGAGGCCCCGAACGGCACCATCGTGCTGTTCTACCGGGTGCCCGATGCGAAGCAGGTGAAGAATCGCGCCCACATGGATCTGCGGGCTCAGGCCTCGACGCGTGATGCCGAGATCGAGCGTGCCCTCGCCCTCGGCGCGGCGATGGTCGACGATCGCCGCAGCGACCTCGGCTGGGCCGTCCTCGCCGACCCAGAGGGCAACGAGTTCTGCATCCTCGACGGTTGAGAGCTGAAACCCTGTGTGGCGCGATCGCGGCTCTCACGACACCCCGCCTCTCAGGAACGAGACCCAGGAGTGCGGTGGCCGACGGCGGGGCCACTCGTCAGGATGCCGGCAGGCTCATCGCGTAGACGTCCATGACCCAGCCGTGCTCCTGCTTCAGGCGGGCACGAACGTCGACGATCTCGTCGATGACGTCGACGAGGCGGCCCGCGCGCAGCGTCTGCTGGGGCATACCGACATACGCGCCCCAGTGGATGACGAGGGCAGGGTGCGTCTCGACGAGGTGGCGGCAGGCGAGGTGCCCGTCGAGCATGACGACGACCGTTCCGAGGCCGGGGGACCATTCAGTCACGAGCCGTCGACCGGTCGTGACGTGCACCGGTTGGCCGATCTGGTGCAGCACGATGCCGTGCGCCGCGGCGAGGGTCTGGAACGCCGAGATGCCCGGAATGACAACCGAGTTCACCGGCCGATGGCGCGCCAGACGATCGACGACGCGGATCGTTGAGTCGTAGAACGCGGGGTCACCCCAGACGAGAAATCCGACGACGATTCCCGGCTCTAGCGCGTCGATCACCTCGCCCCACGCGTGAGCGCGCGCGTCGTGCCAATCGAGAACACCGTCGGTGTACTGGCGCGCGTCACGCTCGGCGTCGGGGCCGCGCCGCGGATCGGGGAGCGCGACGAACCGGTAGCTGCCCTCGGCCAGATGCGTGCGGCACAGTGCCTCGCGCACCTCGACGAGCTCGCGCTTCTCATCGCCCTTGTCGGCGACGAGGAAGACGTCGACCTCACGCATCGCGTCGATCGCCTCGAGCGTCAGATGACGCGGGGAGCCCGCGCCGATACCGATGACGCGAACCTCGCGAGGGGTCGTGGTGTCCGTCATGATTCAGCCCTTCCTCATCGCCAGGTCTAGCAGCGCGTCGACGTCGAGGTGTTCGTCGCAGGCGTCGGCGAGGGCGTCGATCATGGCTGAACGTCGGGCACGGAACCCCGTCGCGCCGCCGCGAGGCACCCACGCAGAGCCCGACGCGCGGGCGACGTCACTCAGCCACGCCCGCCGGAATCCGTCGTTCTCGAGGGTGCCGTGCCAGATCGTGCCCCACACGGCCCCCGCGCACGTACCGCCGGGAAAGTTCGGTTCGGCGGTGACGACACCGTGGTGGATCTCGTAGCCGTCGACGTCCTCGCCCCGCCACGTTCCAGCGGGCCGAGCCAACGTCTTCTCCGCCTCGAACCTCACCGATCCGCGCAGGTGCCCGAGCCCGTCGACCGCCCCGACACCGGATTCCACGGAATCCTCCAGCCGGTCGACGAGCATCTCGTAGCCGCCGCAGATGCCCAGCACCGGCGCCCCACGCCGAACGCGGTCGGCGACGACGTCGGCGAGCCCGCGGGCGCGCAGCCAAGCCAGATCACTGACGGTCGCGCGACTGCCCGGCAGGACGAGCAGGTCGGCCTCACGGCACAGGTCGGCGTCCGTCGTCACCCGCACGTCGACGCCCGGTTCGGCGGCGAGAGCATCGACGTCGGTCGCGTTGCTCGTGCGCGGAAACCGGACGACGGCGACGCTCAGACGCGCCTCGTCTGCATCGCCGCCCGCAAGACTCGGTCGCCACCGACCGATCGACAAGGCATCCTCAGAGTCGAGCCACACGTCCTCGAGCCATGGCAGCACGCCGCGGCAGGGCAGGCCAGTACGTCGCGTGATCTCGTCGAGGCCGGGCTCGAGGACGGACGCGTCGCCGCGAAACTTGTTGATGACGTACGCCGCGAGATGGCGACGATCGTCGTCGTCGAGCAACGCCCACGTCCCGTACAGCGCGGCGAGCACACCGCCGCGGTCGATGTCGCCGACGAGGGCGACGGGCAGGTCGAAGCGGCGCGCGAGCCCCATGTTGACGTAGTCGCCGCCGCGCAGGTTGATCTCGGCGGGGGAGCCGGCACCCTCGGCGATGACGACGTCGACGTCGCCCGCCAGCTCCTCGAAGGCCGTGAACGCCGCGTCCGCGAGGTGACGGCGGCCCGTCGCGTACTCACCGGCGCGCAACCGCCCTGCCGGTCGGCCACGCAGGACGACGAACGCCTCCCGGTCGCTGCCCGGCTTGAGCAGGACTGGGTTGTGCGCGCTCGCGGCCTCGACGCCCGCAGCCTCGCACTGCAGGTACTGCGCGCGCCCGATCTCGCTGCCGTCACGGCACACCATCGAGTTGTTCGACATGTTCTGCGACTTGAACGGGGCCACACGCACCCCGCGTCGCGCCCACGCCCGCGCGAGCCCGGTGACGACGAGCGACTTGCCCGCATCGGAGGAGGTACCGGTCACGAGGAGGCCATTCACGCCCCCACCCTAAACGTTTCACGAGGTCTCGCTCTGCGGCATGATGGCTGCGTCGGGCCCGCGAGATCCGCGGGGCCACCAGCTCGAAAGGCGCACCGTGCCTCGTTTCATCTCCTCCCGTTACCAGGCGGGTTCCGCGACGCAGATGTCCGTCATCGCCGAACGTGCGCGCGAGTTCGACGACGTCATCAACTTCAGCCTCGGCGACCCCGACCTGACGACCGACGCCGGCATCATCGAGGCTGCCGCGGCCGACGCGAAGGCCGGCCACACGCACTACACCTCGAGCCTGGGTTACCCGGAGCTGCGCCAGGGCATCGTCGACATGTACCGCGACGACTACGGTCTCGAACGCAGCATCGACGACGTCATGGTGACGACGTCGGGCTGCCACGCGATGTGGCTCGTCATGGAGACACTGCTCGACGACGGTGACGAGGTGCTCGTCATCGAGCCGTACTTCACGCCGTACCCGCACCAGGTGCGTCTCGCGCGCGGCGTGCCCGTCTTCGTGCCGACGACGAAGGAGAACGGCTTCCAGGTGACGATCGCCGACCTCGAGGCCGCCATCACGCCGCGCACGCGCGCCGTCATCGTCAACACGCCGTGCAACCCGACGGGTGTGCAGTGGAGCCGCGAAACGCTCGAAGGCGTCGCGCGGGTCGCGACGGAGCACGACCTCGTCGTCGTCGCGGACGACATCTACACGCTGTTCACCTACCGCGAGCCGTTCGTGCCGTTCGCGTCGCTGCCCGGCATGGCGGAGCGTACCGTGACGATCGGGTCGTTCAGCAAGGACTACCTCATGACGGGCTGGCGCATCGGGTGGATCCTCGCCCCGGCCGACTTCGTCTCGACGGCGCGTGACGTCAACGAGAACAACGTCTTCACCGCGCCCTCGATCTCGCAGCGCGCGGCCCTCAACGCTCTCGAACGACGCGCCGAGCTGCGTCCGCCCGTCAAGGAGCTCTACCGCGGCCGCCTGCAGCGCGCATATGAGCGCGTGCAGCGGCTGCCGCACATGGACGCCTTCGAGCCGCAGGGCACGATCTACCTGTGGGTCGACATCCGCGAGACCGGTCTGACGTCGCTCGAGTGCGCCGCGCGCATCGTCGAGGAAGCCCACATCCTGACGATCCCCGGCACCGCGTTCGGCGCGTCGGGCGAAGGGTTCCTGCGTCTCGCTGTCACCGTCGGCGAGGAGCAGATCGACGAGGCCTTCGACCGCCTGGAGCGCATGAGCATCTTCGGCGGCTGACGGCGGCCTGGGGGCGCTCGGCGCGAGCCGCGGGCACCACGTAGGGTTGGCCCTCGTGCCACGAGGGCACGACCCGGCTCGTGGCGATCGTCCGCGGGCTTGGGCCCCACCGACCCCGAAGCGTTGATGAGCTCCTTCACCACCCGTCTGCACGACCGTCTCGGCCTACGTACGTCACCGCGGATCTTCTTCGGCTCCGCTGCGCTGATCGTCGTGTTCACCGCGTCCATGGCACTCTTCCCCGACCCGGTGCGTTCCGTCTTCGGTGCGGCGGCACACTGGTTGCGTTTCGATCTCGGCTGGTTCTACACGGCGGCCGCGACCCTTCTCGTCGTCTTCTCGCTGGGGCTCGCCGCAAGCCGTTACGGGCGCGTCAAGCTCGGCCCTGACGACGCCGAGCCCGCCTATTCGGGGCTGTCGTGGTTCGCGATGATGTTCGCGGCCGGCGTCGGCGCGACGTTGATGTTCTGGGGCATCGCCGAGCCGATGAACCACTACGCGCGCCCGCCGCTCGGCGCGGCGCCCTACTCGGACGAAGCGGCGTGGGACGCGCTGTCGATCGCGAACTTCCACTTCGGCATCCACATGTGGGCCATCCTCGTCGTGCCCGGCCTGTGCTTCGGATACTTCACGTACAAGCGCAACCTGCCGCCGCGCGTGTCGTCTGCGTTCCATCCGCTGCTCGGCGACCGCATCCACGGCCCCATCGGCCAGGCCATCGACATCATCGCCGTCGTCTCCACCGTCTTCGGTCTCGCCGTCTCGACGGGTCTCGGTGCGCTGCAGATCAACTCGGGCATGAACGATGTATTCGGCGTGCCGATCGCCGGGTGGGTGCAGGCCGCGATCCTCGCCGTCATCACGGCGGCTGCGCTGGCGTCTGTGCTCGCCGGCATGGACAAGGGCGTCAAGAACCTGTCCTACGCCAACATCCTCATGGCGATCGCGTTGCTCCTCTTCGTGGCGATGACGGCGATGTCCGCCTCCGACGTGGCGCGCGGCATCGTCGAGTCGGCCGGTCGCTACCTGTCGCAGCTGCCGATGCTGTCGACGTTCAACGACACGATGCACCACGGCGCGTGGTCAGGTCAGTGGACGGTCTTCTACTGGGCGTGGACGGTGACGTGGGCGCCGTTCGTCGGGATGTTCGTCGCCAAGATCTCGCGCGGACGCACCATCCGCGCGTTCGTGACGGCATCGATCGGGCTGCCCAGCGCCTTCGTCATCGTGTGGATCGGCGTGTACGGCCTCACGTCGATCACGAGCGACCGAGCGAGCGCGAAGGCTGCGGGACAGGGCGGTTCGCTCGCGCACACGATCGTCGACGAGAACAACCCGCAGGCGGCGCTGTTCCAGTTCTTGCGCGACCTGCCCGGCTACCTGCCCGTCGCAACGCTGGCGCTCGCCGTCATCGTCATCTTCTTCATCACCTCGATCGACTCGGGCGCGCTCGTCATGGACGCCATGGTCAACGGCCACGAGGACGCGTCGGTGCGCCGTCAGCGCGTGTTCTGGTCGCTGTCGGTGGGCGCCGTCTGTGCTGCGATCATCCTCACGGCGGGCGAGGACGGGCTGTCGGCGCTGCAGGAGGTCATCATCGTCATCGGGTTCCCCATCACGGTCCTGACGGTCCTGCAGGCCTGGCTGTTGCTCCAGGCGCTGCGTGAGGACGCCGGAGCGGCACGCCCGATGCGGACCCGCCAGTGGAAGCAGGTGCTGCCCGCCGAGGAGTACGAGCGGCGCGCCGCCGAGGGCGTGCTCGACGAGGACGCCTACGTCGTCCTGCCCGAGTTCGAGGAGGGCACCGAGCCGGAGTTCGAGACGCACGTCCCGACGACGGCGCAGACGCAGCAGCAGGCCGCGGAGCGCGCCGCCGTCTCCATCGGGCTGACGGGGCCGGTCGCCGCGGGCAAGTCGGTCGTCGGCGACGCGTTCGAGCGCCGCGGCGCGGTCGTCGTCGAGTTCGACGAGGTGATGCGCGAACTGCTCGTGCCGGGCGAGGAAGCCCTCGACCGGTTGCGGGAGGTGTTCTCCGAGACGATCGCCCACCCCGACGGCTCGATCGACTGGCACACGCTCGACGACCTCACGACGCGCAGCCCCGCGGCGCGCGAGCGGATGTATGCCGTCATCGGCCCGTTCGTGCGTGCGGAGGCCGACGCCCGGGCCAAGGCCGTGGGCGATGACTCGGTGCTCGTGCTCGACCTCGCGCTGCTGACGGACGCCGCGACGCCGCGCGACTTCGACCACGTCGTCGTCGTGGAGGCGCCGGCGGAGGTGCGCGTCGAACGGCTCATGGCCGAGCGTGGACTGGATCTTGAGCAGGCCTGGGCGGAGATCGACGCCGACACGCAGGGGCGCGAGCGCAGCGACGCGGCCGACGTCGTCCTCTCGAACGAGGGCAGCATCGACGAGCTCGACGCCGCTGTCGGTGCGTTCTGGGAGGATGAGGTCGCACCGGCGCTGAACAGTGCCGCGACGCGCGTCTGAGGAGGCGAAGATGAAGGTCGGGTTGACGGGTGGGATCGGTTCGGGCAAGTCTGCGGTGGCCCGATTGCTCGTCGAGCAAGGGGCGCTGGTCGTCGACGCCGACGCCGTCGCGCGCGAGGTCGTCGCGCCCGGCAGTGCGGGGCTCGCGCAGATCGCCGACCGCTTCGGTGACGGCGTCCTGACGGCGCGGGGCGAGCTGGATCGCGGCGCGCTGGGGGCCATCGTCTTCGCGGACGAGGGCGCGCGGCGCGACCTCGAAGCCATCACGCACCCGCTCATCGCGGCGCGCACGCTCGAGTTGTTCGCCGCGGCGAAACCGGGGCAGGTGCTCGTGCACGACATTCCGTTGCTCGTCGAGCTGGGGCGCGAGGGCGACTACGACGTCGTCATCGTCGTCGATGCGCCCGTCGAGACGCGTCTGCAGCGGCTCGAGGAGCACCGCGGGATGCCGCGTGAGGTCGCCGAGGCGCGCATGCGCAGCCAGGCGAGCGACGAGCAGCGCCGCGCCGTGGCCGACGTGTGGATCGACAACGCGGGGGACGAGGACGCGTTGCGTCGCCGCGTCGACGACGTGTGGCGCACGCGCTTGCAGGGCTGAGAACCGCGGGAGTCCGGGGTTGTCGGTGGGCGGGTCTAGGGTTGCGGCATGCGTCCAGTCACCGATCTGCAGCGTTCTGTCGCACCCATCAAGGTCGAATCCGAGTTCGAGCCCGCCGGCGATCAGCCGAAGGCCATCGCCGAGTTGTCGAAGCGCGTCAAGGCGGGGGAGCAGGACATCGTCCTGCTCGGTGCGACGGGTACCGGAAAGTCGGCGACGACGGCGTGGCTGATCGAGCAGGTGCAGCGCCCGACGCTCGTGCTCGCGCCCAACAAGACGCTCGCGGCGCAGCTCGCCAACGAGTTCCGAGAGTTGTTGCCGCACAACGCCGTCGAGTACTTCGTCAGCTACTACGACTACTACCAGCCCGAGGCGTACGTGCCGCAGACGGACACGTACATCGAGAAGGATTCCTCGATCAACGAGGAGGTCGAGCGGCTGCGTCACTCGGCGACCAACTCGCTGCTGACGCGGCGTGACGTCGTCGTCGTCGCGTCCGTGTCGTGCATCTACGGTCTCGGCACGCCGCAGGAGTATGTCGACCGGATGGCCCGTCTCAAGGTGGGTCAGGAGATCAACCGCGACGAGTTGCTGCGCCGGTTCGTCGAGATGCAGTACACGCGCAACGACCTCGCGTTCACGCGCGGGACGTTCCGCGTGCGCGGCGACACGGTCGAGATCATCCCCGTGTACGAGGAGCTCGCGATCCGTATCGAGTTCTTCGGCGACGAGATCGACCGGCTCTACACGTTGCACCCGTTGACGGGGGAGATCGTCAACGAGGAGTCGGAGATGTACGTCTTCCCGGCGACGCACTACGTCGCCGGGCCCGAGCGCATGGAGCGCGCCATCGCCGGCATCGAGGTCGAGCTGGGCGATCAGCTCAAGCGGTTCGAGGCCGAGGGCAAGATGCTCGAGGCGCAGCGCTTGCGGATGCGGACGACGTACGACATCGAGATGATGCGGCAGGTCGGGTCGTGCGCCGGCATCGAGAACTACAGCCGTCACATGGACGGTCGTGGCCCCGGTACCGCGCCGAACACGCTGCTCGACTACTTTCCGGAGGATTTCCTCCTCGTCATCGACGAGTCGCACCAGACGGTCCCGCAGATCGGGGCGATGTACGAGGGTGACATGTCGCGCAAGCGCACCCTCGTCGACCATGGTTTCCGTCTGCCGAGCGCGATGGACAACCGGCCGTTGAAGTGGGAGGAGTTCCTCGAGCGCATCGGGCAGACGGTGTACCTCTCGGCGACGCCGGGCGACTACGAGATGAGCAAGAGCGACGGCTACGTCGAGCAGGTCATCCGCCCGACGGGTCTCGTCGATCCCGAGATCGTGCTCAAGCCGACGAAGGGGCAGATCGACGATCTGCTCGGCGAGATCCGCACACGGACGGACAAGAACGAGCGTGTCCTCGTCACGACCTTGACGAAGAAGATGGCCGAGGATCTCACCGACTATCTGCTCGACAAGGGTGTGCGGGTGCGCTATCTGCACTCGGAGGTCGACACGTTGCGCCGCGTCGAGTTGCTGCGCGAGTTGCGCATGGGTGAGTTCGACGTCCTCGTCGGCATCAACCTGCTCCGTGAGGGTCTCGACCTACCGGAGGTGTCGCTCGTCGCGATCCTCGACGCCGACAAGGAGGGCTTCCTGCGGTCCGCACGAAGCCTGATCCAGACCATCGGTCGCGCTGCGCGAAACGTCTCCGGTCAGGTGCACATGTACGCCGACAAGGTGACGCCGTCGATGCAGGAGGCGATCGACGAGACGTCGCGCCGCCGTGAGCTGCAGATCGCGTACAACACGGAGAAGGGCATCGACCCACAGCCGTTGCGCAAGAAGATCGCGGACATCACCGACATGCTGCAGCGCGAGTCCGCCGACACGGACGCACTGCTCGGTTCCGGCCGTTCGATGTCGCGTGGTAAGGGTCGCGGCGGCAGCGGTGCGGCGAGTGCCGACGCGAACGTCGCCGCGGGCGCGAAGCGCGAGGCGAGCAGCGCCGCCGACCTCGCGGGCCTCATCCAGGAGTTGCAGGCCCAGATGAGTGAGGCGGCCTCCGAGCTGCAGTTCGAACTCGCAGCGCGTCTGCGCGACGAATTACGTGACCTCAAGAAAGAACTGCGCCAGATGACGGAGGCGCAGAAGTAGCGCCCTGATGGCGTCCGCGGCGCCGGGTGGGATCTCGGCGCCGCGTGGTCATCGCCCCTTGTTGCGAGGATGGTTGCGGGCCTGACGCTCATTGCCGCGGCGATAGTTGCCGGTGAGGCGCGCCATGATCTCCTGAGCGTCACCGTCCTCGACGTCTTCCAAGAAGTCCGCAGCACGCGCGCCCCTAAGAGTCGTCGCTGTGCGTCCGTGATGAGTGATGACAACGACGCCATCACGTTCGAGAAAGGCGAAGCCAGCAGGTTGGGGCATGCTCGACACGCTATGGGCGAGGCAGCCGACCGGCAAGCGAAATACGGTCACGCCACGCCGGGGCTGATGTCATTCGATCGCCCGGATGAGCCTGACGAGGTCCTGACACCCCGCATGATCGGCCATGGCCAACCGGGGCAGTTCGCTCTCGGCGAACCAGCCGATGTCGTCGTGCTCGTCGGGCGCGATGTTGCGGGGGTTCCCTACCCAGCGCGTCGCGAAGAACGCATGCTTCAACAGGGCTGGATCCTTGCAGGCCATCGGAAATCGCTCTGGATCGATCACCGTCACTCCGAGCTCTTCGACGCACTCGCGACGGGCAGCGCACTCGGCGGACTCGCCGGGTTCGACGTGTCCCCCGGGCAGGTCCCACAGGTCCGGATAATTCATCCGGTTCGGGTGGCGGTGAGCGAGTAGCACCCTCGCGTCCCGAACGAGTGCCACGACGGCAATGTGCGTGGGCAGCGTCGCTGAGGCCATGGGATGAGTCAACCACCAGTCGCCTGTACCTCGTCTGCCGTCAGGCGGTAGACCAAGCGGGTGCAAACCAGCGCCGCCTGATCGCAGGGTTGCACGCGGCGGGTGCTCTTGTGATTCGTGATGCAGCCCTGGCGCGGAGGAAGGGCCGGCCAGTGGGTTCACTCACTATCCCTTTGACCCTACCAAGATTCGAACATGTGTACTAAACTAGTGGCATGGATCAAACGCTGGCAGTGACGGCCGAGACGGTCGCCGCCATGCCGTCCACCGAGCTGGTGGGCGCATGGGTTCTGCTGACGCGCGCGATCGCAGAGCAGGCGCTGGCCGACCCGGAGACATTGGCGCCCTGCTCGGGCGACGCGTTGCCGCGAACCTTCGATGAGCGCCACACGCGCACGTTCACGCTCCAAGCACAACTGGAAGACATCGCCGTTGCTGCGCAGGAGGTGACGAGGGCCGCCGACGCGGTGCTTCACGCCGTCGCCGTCGAACACGAAGACACGGTCGCCCAGCGTGCTCACCTCGACGAGGAGAACTATGGGCTCTGCGAACGCCCTCCGACCGCAGGCGAATTCGCGGGGGATGATCTCGGGAACGCCCTCGGGTGTTCGAGCGCCACCGCGTCGCGCCTCGCTGTCGACGGACGCATGCTCCGCGACCGCGCGCCCGCTCTGCACGAACTGACGCTGCGGGGAGCCTGCCGCACCATGGTGGCCGCCACGCTGGCGCGTGAGATGGCGCACCTCGACGACGAGTTGGCTGCAGAGGTGCTCACGGATCTCGTGAGCGGGGGAGCACACCACCTCAGCGTCGACGGTGCCCGCTCCCGGGCGCGCAAACTGCTGCACGACAGGCGGCTGGCGCAGACCGAGGCCGACACCGTCGACCCCCGTCGTGAGCACGGGCTATGGTTCACGCCCCACCTCGATTTCGACACCCTCACCGAGGTGCGTCTGATCATGGCCACCGAGGACGCTGCCCGTCTCCGCGCCGCGATCGAAGCGCACGCTCAGACGCTCAACGACCATGCGCCAGATCCACGTGACGAACTCGCGCGGTGGCGCGCCGCGAGCCACGTCAGTGTGGCAGGGAGTGGCACCGAACCCCTCGGCGCCGTTCGCGTCGACGCACTGCTCGACCTTGTCTTCGCGAACTCAACGGTCAACACCGTCATGCACCTCAAGGTGCCCGTCCACGCGAGCTCACCAGCGCCTTCCGACCGGCGGTTCGGAACGCTGGAGCCCCCTGCGTCGCTCGCCTCCGTCCCCAACTGCGGTCTCGACGAGGGCGGTCTTGATGAGGACGGTCTTAGTCGGCCCCGTCAGCACGCTGAGGCCGGGCCGATCGGCGTCATCACGCGACCCCCGGACACATTGGGCGCGGCCCACATCCCCGGCCTGGGCCACGTCGACGCGGCAGCCGTTCGCCTCGTCGCGGCGCTCGTCGACACCACGTTCACGATCGACCTCGTTGACGGTGCGTGGACGACGCTCGCGAGTTGCTCGACGACGTATCGTCCCGGCGCGCGAGTGGCGCGGCTTGTCCGTGAGCGTGACGTGCACTGCCGCTTCCCGCACTGCACCCGGGTCTCGACGAACTGCGACCTCGACCACGTCGTCCCGCACGCCGACGGTGGGCCGACGAGCGTCGGCAACCTGCAGGCCCTGTGCCGCCACCATCACCGCGCCAAGACCTTCGGCGGCTATGCCGTGACCATGACGCCAGACGGAGTTTGCACGTGGGAGTCACCGACCGGCCGCCGCTGGACGACTCTCCCGAGCGGGGAGACGGTCGCGACCACGCTCGCTCCCGCGAGCTGAGCTGTTGGCAGGCACGCTCCATCGGCCGGCACTCAGGCCGTCTCAGTAGAATCGCCGCATGTCTCGAATCTTCAAGATCTTCGCGTTCGCCGAAGCTGTTTCCTGGGGTCTGCTTCTCATCGGCATGTTCTTCAAGTGGGTGCTCAAGACCACTGAGGTCGGAGTGCAGATCGCCGGGCCCATCCACGGCGTCATGTTCATCGGGTACGTCCTGTGCGCGCTCAAGCTGTGGCAGGAGAAGAGCTGGCCGAACAAGACGATCGGCATCGGCCTGCTCTGCGCCGTGATCCCGTTCGCGACGATCTGGTTCGAGAAGCGCGCCGAAGCGCGTGGCGAACTCGGCGACGAACCGCGTCAGAAGCCCCTCGCCGGCTGACGATCCCCCTGCACGTGCGACCGGCGGGGCCGCGAACCGCGAGGGTTCGCAGCCCCGCCGCTCGTTCGTCATGACACGCCAGTCGACGAGACGCACCGACGACGCCGGCCCCTGCCTGCGCGTCACTCAGCCGCGGCTGCGATACGAGACATCGCCGGCGCTCAAGGCACCAGAGGTGTTCGCGCACCTGGTCGAGGCATGACCATCCGGTTGGTCACCGCGGCGCGCCGCAGACCCGCGTCGTCGTCGGCGCTCAAGTCGCCAGGCCTGCCCGCGCCACGCATCCAGGTGCGGTCATTCACGCAAAGACCGCATCGTGCAGGCAAGGGCGGCGATGATGTCGGGCGCCCAGGTCGCCAGGCCTGCCCACGCCACGCATCCAGGTGCGGTGGTCACGCAACGACCGCATCGTGCAGTCAGGGGACCATGCAGTCAAGGGCGACGATGATGTCGGGCGCTCAGCTCACCAACCGCGTTCGCGCCACTCGTCGAGGTGCGGGCGTTCGACAGACAGACGCGTGTCGTCGCCGTGGCCCGGGTGAACGTCGGCATCGTCGAAACGCCCGAAGATGCGATCGCGAACCATGGTGAACAGCTCGTCGAACGACTGCTCATCGGAATGCGTCGTCGCGCCGACGCCGCCAGGAAACAGCGTGTCGCCCGTCCACAGCTGAGGCAGAGCGTCGCTGCCGGCGGGTGGCGTCCACGACAACACGACGCTGCCGGGGGTGTGGCCTGGCACGTGGTGCGCGACGAGCGTCTGCGCGCCGAACTGAATCGTGTCACCGTCACTCAGCGTCCGCGCGGGCGCGACCGGGAGGTGCGGTCCGTCCTCGAGACCGGCGAGCGTCGCGTCAGCACGCTCGGCGAGCTCGGGCAGGGCGCGGTGATGATCCCAGTGCTTGTGGGTCGTCACGACGGCATCGAGACGATCGACGCACGCCTCGTCGAGCATCGCCGTGATGGCTCCGGCATCTGCCGCAGCGTCGATGAGCACCGCCGCACCACCCGTCTCGGGCGTCGCATCACGCAGCAGATACACGTTGTTGTGCATGTCGGAAACTGACAGCTTCCACATCGTCAGCCCCGGCAGGTCGAGTCGTGACGGCGCGTCGCCCGGTTTCACATCGGAGAGGTAAGCACTCATGCCTCTACCATCTCACCCACCCAGCCACCGGTGCCACAGGTACCGGCGCCGGGTGGCCCGGGCACGCCGCGCGCAGGGGCGGCCCGGGCCCGTGACAGCGCGAGCGTGCAGCCGATGCCGCGTCATCAGTGTCGTCGCTCTGGGCCGCCGGGGCAGGAAACCCCGCTACCACCGCGTCAGACGTTCGCCCCGCGCGCAGCGACCTGCGCCTCATGCAGGTCGTAGCCAGCGCCGATGAGAGTGAGGTGACTGAAGGCCTGCGGGTAGTTGCCGACCTGGGTCATCTCCTCGGGGTCGTACTCCTCGGCGAGCAGTCCGACGTCGTTCGGCAGGTCGCACAACCGGTCGAACAGCTCCTCGGCCTTGTCGAGCTCACCGATCTTCGCGTACGCGGAGACGAGCCAGAACGAGCAGGCGAGGAACGGGTGCTCATCTCCGGCGAGGCCGTCGACGCCCGATTCGGTGCGGTAGCGCAGGAGGAAACCGCCGCGCATGAGGTCGTTCTCGATGGCCCGCACCGTGCCGATGACGCGAGGATCGTCGGCGGGCAGGAACCCGACGGCCGGGATGAGCAGCAGCGACGCGTCGACCTCGGTCGTGTTGTAGTGCTGCGTGAACGTGTTCTTCTGCACGTTGAAACCCTTCGTGAGGATCTCCTCACGCACGAGCTCGCGCACCTCGCGCCACCGCTCGACGTCGCCCGGGTGGCCGTGCTTCTCGACGGCGGAGATCGCCGCGTTGAACGCAGCCCACACCATGACGCGCGAGTGCGTGAAGTGCTGCAGCGGCCCGCGGATCTCCCATAAACCGTTGTCCGGCTCGTCCCAGTGCTCGGCGAGCTGGTTGACTAGCGCGGCCTGGATCGCCCAGGTCTGCTCGTTCTCGTACCCACCCTTGGCGCGCGCGTGCTCAAAGGCGATCATGACCTCGCCGAGGACGTCCGTCTGCTTCTGGTCGACGGCGCCGTTGCCGACACGCACCGGCCGCGAATCCGCGTACCCGGGCAGATGGTCGAGTTCACGCTCGGGCAGCTCGCGCCCACCGTCGATCGTGTACATGATCTGCATGTCCTCGGGATCACCGGCGAGGGCACGCACGAGCCACTCGCGCCACTTGATCGTCGCGTCGACGTAGCCGGCGCGCAGCAGCGACTCGAGACCTAGCGAGGCGTCGCGCAGCCAGCAGTAGCGGTAATCCCAGTTGCGTTCACCACCGAAGTCCTCCGGCAGCGACGTCGTCGGCGCCGCGACGATGCCGCCGCGGCGGCTGTCCGTCAGCAGGTTGAGCACGAGCAGGCTGCGACGCACGACGTCGGCGTGCGGCCCGTCGTAGGTGCAGTGGCCGATCCAGTCGTTCCAGCGCCCCAGCGTCGACGCGATGCGCTTGTCGGTGTCGAGCGGGATCGGGATCGGCTTGTAGCTCGGCACCCACGTCATGCTGAAGTCGAGCGCCTCACCGGCGGAGACGTCGAACAGGTCACGGTGACGCCCCTCGTTGCCGACGGGCAGCCGGTCGCCGCGGAAGATGAGCATGTCGGGGCCGGCGATCGCGACGAGCACCTCCTCGTCCTGCACGTGCCCCGGGTGGTGGCTCACCCACGGCTTCACCTTGCCGTAGTTGAGGCGGACGACCCACTCCTGCTCCAACGTCACGGTACCCTCGAGGCCCTCGACGCGACGCAGGACGTCTGCGCGGCCGTCGCTGACGGGCATGAGATCGGTGACCTTCACCTTGCCGGTCGCCGTCTCGTGGATCGTCTCGAGGATGAAACTGTCCTCGCGGTACGCCCGCGTCGTCGTGGCCTCCTCGGCGGGCCCGAGCAGCCAGCGTCCGTGATCCGGCGTGCCGAGCAGCGCCGTGAAGCAGCTCGACGAGTCGAAGCGGGGCAGGCACAACCAGTCGATGGACCCCCGGAGGCTGACGAGCGCCGCCGTCTCGGTGTCACCGATGATGGCGTAGTCCTCGATCGGGGTGGTGTTGACCTCGGAAGGGGTGAAATCCACAGACATGCGCCCCAGACTAATCGGACCGGCGCCATGGCCTGATCCGTCGTCGTGGGCGTGTCCCGGGTGCCCACAGGGGTGGGTTTCCCCGCGCCGTTCGGGGGTTGTCGGTGCGCGCACCTAGCATGGGGGACGTGCCGAAGATTCCAAGCAGCAGCAACGCCGTGGCCCCACGTCGCGGCCACGATCACCTTCTCGTGCGCGGCGCACGGGAGCACAACCTCAAGAACGTCTCGATCGAGATCCCGCGTGACGCGCTCGTCGTGTTCACCGGGCTGTCCGGCTCGGGCAAGTCGTCCCTCGCGTTCGACACGATCTTCGCCGAGGGCCAGCGCCGCTACGTCGAATCCCTGTCGGCGTACGCGCGTCAGTTCCTCGGTCAGATGGACAAGCCGGACGTCGACTTCATCGAAGGCCTCAGCCCCGCCGTCTCCATCGATCAGAAGAGCACGAACCGCAATCCGCGCTCGACGGTGGGCACGATCACGGAGGTCTACGACTACTTCCGTCTGCTCTTCGCCCGCGCCGGTCGCCCGCACTGCCCCGTCTGCGGCGCGCCGGTCGGCAGCCAGACGCCGCAGCAGATCGTCGACTCGATCCAGGAGCTACCGTCTGGCACCCGCTTCCAGGTGCTTGCACCCGTCGTGCGCGCCCGCAAGGGCGAGTACGTCGACCTGTTCGCCGAACTGCAGACGAAGGGCTTCTCCCGTGCCCGTGTCGACGGTGAGACGGTGACGCTGAGCGAACCGCCGACGCTGGAGAAGCAGAAGAAGCACACGATCGACGTCGTCGTCGACCGTCTCGTCGCGAAGGGGCCGGACGACCTCAGCGGCCGCCAGCGCCTCACCGACTCGGTCGAGACGGCCCTCGGCCTCGCGGACGGCCTCGTCGTCATCGAACGCGTCGTGCGCGAGGGCGCCGAGGACGAGCACGACGAGCTGCCGCTCGAGCGCCGTTACTCGGAGAAGCTCGCCTGCCCGAACGACCACGCGCTGTCGATGGACGCGATCGAGCCGCGTTCGTTCTCGTTCAACAGCCCGTTCGGTGCCTGCCCGGCCTGCACCGGTCTCGGCACCGAGCTGCGTGTCGACCCCGACCTCATCATCCCCGACGAGGACAAGACGCTGCGCGAGGGCGCGATCCTGCCGTGGGCGCAGGGCAGCGGTGCCGCCGACTATTTCGTCCGCGTCATGGGCGCGCTCGGCAAGGAGAGCGGGTTCGACCTCGACACCCCGTGGCGCGACCTGCCGGCCAAGGCGAAGACGATGCTGCTCGAGGGCAAGAACCACAAGGTTCACGTCACCTACCGCAACCGTTTCGGGCGTGAGCGCTCCTATTCGACGGGCTTCGAGGGCGTCATCCCGTTCGTCAAGCGTCGCCACACGGAGACGGAGTCGGAGTGGAGCCGTGAGCGCTACGAGGGCTACATGCGCGAGGTGCCATGCCCGACGTGCAACGGCGCACGCCTCAAGCCCGAGTCGCTGTCGGTGACGATCGGCGGCAAGTCGATCGCCGAGGTGTGCGCGCTGCCGATCTCGGAGTCCGCGCACTTCCTCGACGACGTCGACTTCACCTCGCGCGAGCGGCAGATCGCCGAGCGCGTCATCAAGGAGATCGCGGCGCGTCTCGGCTTCCTGCTCGACGTCGGCCTCGACTACCTCTCGCTCGACCGGCCCGCCGGCACGCTGTCGGGTGGTGAGGCGCAGCGCATCCGCCTCGCGACGCAGATCGGCTCGGGTCTCGTCGGCGTGCTCTACGTCCTCGACGAGCCGTCGATCGGTCTTCACCAACGCGACAACCACCGCCTCATCGAGACGCTGACGCGCCTGCGCGACCTCGGCAACACGCTCATCGTCGTCGAGCACGACGAGGACACGATCGCGACGGCCGACTGGATCGTCGACATCGGGCCCGGTGCCGGTGAGCACGGGGGAGAGGTCGTCTACTCCGGCCCGGTCAAGGGCTTGCTCGCGGAGAAGAAGTCCGTCACCGGCGGTTACCTCAGCGGCCGATTGTCCATCCCGGTGCCGCAGACGCGTCGCGGTCAGGACGGTCGCCGCCTCGTCGTCGAGGGAGCGCGTGAGCACACGCTCAAGGACATCGACGTCGCGTTCCCGCTGGGCAACCTCGTCGTCGTCTCCGGCGTGTCGGGGTCGGGCAAATCGACGCTCGTCAACGACATCCTCTACACGACGCTCGCGAACGACCTCAACAGCGCCCGCCAGGTCGCCGGGCGCCACAAGCGCGTCACCGGCACCGAACTGCTCGACAAGGTCGTCCACGTCGACCAGAGCCCCATCGGGCGCACGCCGCGGAGCAACCCGGCCACCTACACGGGCGTGTTCGACGCCATCCGCAAGCTCTTCGCAGAGACACAGGAGGCGAAGATCCGCGGCTACCAGCCGGGGCGCTTCTCCTTCAACGTCAAGGGCGGACGCTGCGAGGCATGTTCGGGTGACGGCACGCTGAAGATCGAGATGAACTTCCTGCCCGACGTGTACGTGCCGTGCGAGGTGTGCCACGGGGCGCGCTACAACCGCGAGACGCTCGAGGTGCACTTCAAGGGCAAGTCGATCGCCGAGGTGCTCGACATGCCGATCGAGGAGGCCGCTGAGTTCTTCGAAGCGGTGCCCGCGATCGCGCGTCACATGCGCACGCTCGTCGACGTCGGTCTCGGCTACGTCCGTCTCGGCCAGCCGGCGCCGACGCTGTCGGGTGGTGAGGCGCAGCGCGTCAAGCTAGCCGCGGAGCTGCAGAAGCGCTCGTCCGGCCGCACGATCTACGTCCTCGACGAGCCGACGACCGGTCTGCACTTCGAGGACATCC
Organism: Dermacoccus sp. GAS27A; assembly: GCF_044909235.1. Classification (NCBI taxonomy): domain Bacteria; kingdom Bacillati; phylum Actinomycetota; class Actinomycetes; order Micrococcales; family Dermacoccaceae; genus Dermacoccus; species Dermacoccus sp. GAS27A. Next base: position 175,792 of record NZ_JBIYDW010000004.1, read on the forward strand.
GCAAGCTGCTCGAGGTCATCCAGGGCCTCGTCGACAAGGGCAACACGGTCGTCGTCATCGAGCACAACCTCGACGTCATCAAGAGCGCCGACTGGGTCATCGACATGGGCCCCGAGGGTGGTTTCCGCGGCGGTGAGGTCGTCGCCGAGGGCACGCCAGAGCAGATCGCGCAGGTCGAGGCGAGCCACACGGGTCGCTTCCTGCGTCCGCTGCTCGAAGCCGCGGGCGTGACGCCGACGATCGTGGCGCAGAAGCCCGTCATCGACCCGCGCGCGGCGATGAAGAAGACGGCCGCGAAGAAGACGGCGAGCAAGCAGACCGCGGCCGGCAAGACGACCGCAAAGAACACGAGCGCCGCGCCGAGTGCGGCGAAGAAGACGACCCGGAAGAAGGCATGATGAGCGACCTCCAGGCACAGTTCACCCGCCGCAGCGCGATGACCGCGACGATCGCCGTGGCCGGCACCGGCATGCTCGCCGCGTGCGGCGGGGGCGACGACGAGGCCTCGACGAAGTCCGTCGACGCCACGATCGACGCGAGCAAGGTGAGCGTCGGCAGCGGCTTCGTCGACCGCGGCAACTCCATCGTCCTCACTCAGCCGACGAAGGGCACCTTCAAGGCGTTCACGTCCGTGTGCCCGCACCAGGGCTGCCAGGTCGGCGAGGTCACCGACAAGGCGATCGTCTGCCCCTGCCACGGCAGCCGCTTCGACCCGATGACGGGCGCCGTGCTCGCCGGCCCCGCGGACAAGCCGCTCGCCGAGAAGAAGGTCGAGGTCAAGGGCAGCCAGCTGCACGTGACCGGCTGATGGCAGACCCCCGCACCTACCGCCCCAAGACGGGCGACATCCCGACCGAACCCGGCGTCTACCGCTTCCGCGACCGCGACGGGCGCGTCATCTATGTCGGCAAGGCGAAGAACCTGCGCTCGCGCCTGAGCAACTACTTCCAGGATCTGCGGCTGCTGCACCCGCGCACGCGGACGATGGTGACGACGGCCGCCTCGGTGGAGTGGACGATCGTGCGCACCGAGGTCGAGGCGTTGCAGCTCGAGTACGCCTGGATCAAGGAGTTCGACCCGCGCTTCAACGTCAAGTACCGCGACGACAAGTCCTACCCCTACCTCGCGGTGACGATGTCCGACGCGGTTCCGCGCGCGCAGGTGATGCGCGGGCGCAAGCGTCCCGGCACTCGCTACTTCGGCCCGTTCACGCACGCGTGGGCGATCCGCGACACGCTCGATCAACTCATGCGCGTGTTCCCGATGCGCACGTGCAGCAACGGGGTCTACCGACGCGCCGAGGCGTCGGGTCGCCCGTGTCTGCTCGGGTACATCGACAAGTGCAGCGCGCCCTGCGTCGGCAAGGTCACCAAGGCCGAGCACCGTGAGATCGCCCAGGATTTCTGCGATTTCATGGCCGGCGATTCCGCGCGCTTCACCCGGGAGATCGAGCGACGCATGAAGGCTGCCGCCGCCGACCTCGACTTCGAACAAGCGGCGCGCTTGCGCGACGACCTCGGTGCCCTGGAGAAAGTGCTGCAGAAGTCGGCCGTCGTGTTCGACGACGCGACGGATGCCGACGTCTTCGGCGTCGCCGAGGACGACCTCGAGGCAGCCGTCCAGGTCTTCCACGTGCGCGGCGGCCGCATCCGGGGTCAGCGCGGCTGGGTCACCGACAAGGGCAGCGACGCCGGCGTCAACACCGCCGACCTCGTCGAGGCCATGCTGCTCGAGGTCTACGGCGACCTTCAGGGGCGCGACGACGTCCCGCGCGAGGTGCTCGTGCCGTCGCTGCCGCCCGATGTCGAGACGGTCAGCTCGTGGCTGCGCGAACGCCGCGGCAGCAACGTCGACGTCCGCGTGCCGCAGCGCGGCGACAAGCGCGAGCTCGCCGCGACGGTCGCGAAGAACGCCGAGCACGCGCTCGCGCGCCACAAGGTGAGCCGCGCGTCCGACCTGACGGCCCGCTCGCAGGCCCTCGAGGAGTTGCAGGAGAACCTCGGGCTGCCCGAGGCGCCGCTGCGCATCGAGTGCTTCGACATCTCGCACGTGCAGGGCACGAACGTCGTCGGTTCGATGGTCGTGTTCGAGGACGGTCTGCCCCGCAAGTCGGAGTACCGCCGCTTCATCGTCAACGGCATCGAGGGCGAGGATGGCACGCTGCGCAACGACGACGTCGCCGCGATGCACGAGGTGCTGACGCGGCGTTTCGCCCGGCTCGCGAAGGAGAGCGCCGACCTCGCGCCCGCGACGACCGGCGAGATCCCGGCGGACGCGGCGACCGCAGGCCCCTCCCTGCGTGACGAGAACGGCCGCATCAAGCGCTTCGCCTACCGTCCGCAGTTGCTCGTCGTCGACGGCGGACGCCCGCAGGTCGACGCCGCCGCGCGGGCCCTCGCCGACGTCGGGTTCGACGACATCCCCGTCGTCGGGCTCGCGAAGCGTCTCGAGGAGGTGTGGCTCGTCGACGACGACTACCCCGTCATCCTGCCGCGCACGAGCGAGGCCTTGTACCTGCTGCAGCGCGTGCGCGACGAGGCGCACCGCTTCGCGATCACCTTCCATCGTGAGCGACGCTCGAAGTCGATGACGACGTCCGCGCTCGACGGCATCGCCGGGCTCGGCCCTGCCAAGCAGAAGGCGCTGCTCGCGCACTTCGGCTCGCTCAAGCGCATCCGCGCGGCGGACGCCGACGCGCTGTGCGAGGTCAAGGGCATCGGTCCGACGCTCGCCGAGACCATCGTGCGTTCGCTCGGGCAGGAGCAGGGCGAGCCAGCGGTTAACGTGATGACCGGAGAGATCGTCGAATGAACGAGCGAGAGGCAGCCATGTCACACCCACCGCGCGCGGAGTTGATGATCGTCACCGGCATGAGCGGCGCCGGCCGCTCGACGGCCGCGAACGTGCTCGAGGATCAGGGCTGGTACGTCGTCGACAACCTGCCGCCTCAGCTGCTGCCCGACCTCGCCGGGCTCGTCGACGCGAGCGCGGAGGACGTCCCGCGCCTCGCCGCCGTCGTCGACGTGCGCAGCCGCGCGTTCTTCACCGACTTCCGCGCGGGCCTCGAACGTCTGCGTGACGACGGCTGGCGCCCGTCGGTCGTGTTCATGGACGCGACCGACGGGGCGCTCGTGCGCCGGTTCGAGTCGGTGCGCCGACCGCACCCGTTGCAGGGCGAGGGGCGCATGCTCGACGGCATCATCCGCGAACGTGAGATCTTGCGCGACCTGCGCTCGAACGCCGACATCCTCATCGACACGAGCGGTCTCAACGTCCACCAACTGTCGGCGAAGGTGCACGAGCTCGTCGGCGACACGGGCGGGCCGGCGTTGCGCGTCGCCGTCATGAGCTTCGGGTTCAAGTACGGCATCCCGCTCGACGCCGACCTCGTCTTCGACATGCGTTTCTTGCCGAACCCGTTCTGGAACCCGGAGCTGCGCCCGTTCAGCGGAAAGGACGAGGTCGTGCGTGATTTCGTCCTCGGTCAGCCGGGCGCCCGTGAGTTCCTCGACGGCGTCCTCGCGCTGCTCGAACCGATGACGCAGGGCTACCTGCGCGAGGGGCGCAGCTACGTCACGCTCGCCGTCGGCTGCACCGGCGGCAAGCACCGCAGTGTCGCGATGGCCGAGGAACTGGCGAAGCGCCTCGCCTCCGATCAGGTCGGGACCCTCGTCGTCCACCGTGATCTGGGGCGGGAGTGAAGCGCCCCGCGGTCGCGGCCCTCGGTGGGGGGCATGGCCTGTTCGCCTCGCTGGAGGCCCTGCGTCTCGTGACGGACAAGATCACCGCCATCGTCACCGTCGCCGACGACGGGGGCTCTTCGGGGCGCCTGCGCGAGGAGTACGACATCCTCCCGCCCGGCGACCTGCGCATGGCGCTGGCCGCTTTGTGCGACAACTCGCAGTGGGGCATCGCCTGGCGTGATGCGCTGCAGCATCGCTTCCCCGGCGAGGGCCCGCTCGGCGGGCACGCCCTCGGCAACCTGCTCATCGCGGGGCTGTGGGATTCGCTGGGAGACCCGATCCAGGGTCTCGACATGGTCGGGCGCCTGCTCAGCGCGCGCGGGCGCGTCCTGCCCATGTCGTTGCAGCCGTTGCGCATAGACGCCAAAGTCCGCGGCGCCGACCCCGCAGATCCGGACGGGGTGCGCGAGGTCTCCGGCCAGGTCGCGGTCGCGCAGACGCCGGGCACCGTGCTCAACCTGCGCCTGTTCCCCGACCCGCCGCAGCCGTGCCGCGAGGCGATCGACGCGGTGCTCGACGCCGACTGGGTCATCCTCGGGCCGGGCTCGTGGTTCACCTCCGTCATGCCGCACCTGCTCGTGCCCGACCTGCTCGACGCGCTCGTGCAGACGAAGGCGAAGCGGATGCTGACGCTCAACGTACAGATGGACACGGGCGAGACCTCCGGTTTCTCGGCCAGCGATCACCTCGAGGTGCTCGCGGCCCATGCTCCGGCCCTTCACCTCGACGCGATCCTCGCCGACCCGGGCGTCGTCGGTGATGACGCCCGCGCCCGCGAGGCGCTCGAGTCGTCGGCGGCCGCGTTGGGCGCGAGCGTCGTCTACAAGCCGGTCGCCGACCAGGAGAGCGCCGGCGTCCACGACACCCTGCGCCTCGCGACGGCGTACCGCGACGTCATGGAATCGGCCGCCCGCGCCCAGGCGCGGCGTCGCGCGTGATCACCCGTTTGGGCCGGGTGCCGCGCGTTCGGCACAATAGATCCTTCGTCCCGCAGGGCGATCGACGAGGAAGGTGCACGACGACATGGCGATGACGGCAGCGGTCAAGGACGAGCTGGCCCGGGTGGTGGTGACGCCGCAGCAGACCCGCAAGTCCGAGGTCGCGGCCATGCTGCGCTTCGCCGGCGGGCTGCACCTCGTCGCCGGGCGGGTCGTCGTCGAGGCGGAGCTCGACACCGGCGTCGCCGCGCGTCGTCTGCGGACGAACATCACGCAGCTCTACGGTCACACGAGCGAGCTCGCCGTCATGAGTGCCGGCGGCATCCGTCGTCAGACGACGTACCTCGTGCGCGTCGCCAAGCCCGAGCTCGCCGTGCAGACCGGCCTCGTCGATGCGAAGGGCCGCCCGGTGCGCGGGCTGCCGCCGAAGATCGTCAACGGCACCCTCGACGACGCCGCCGCCGCGTGGCGCGGCGCGTTCATCGCCCACGGGTCGCTCACCGAGCCGGGCCGTTCGTCGTCGCTGGAGATCACCTGTCCCGGTTCCGAAGTCGCCCTCGCCCTCGTCGGCGCGGCGCGCCGGCTGGGTGTGCCCGCAAAGGCGCGTGAGGTGCGCGGCGTCGACCGCGTCGTCATCCGTGACGGCGAGGCGATCGGCGCGATGCTCACCCACATGGGCGCCGAGGACGCGCGCCTCGTGTGGGAGGAGCGCCGCATGCGCCGTGAGGTGAGGGCCACCGCGAACCGTCTCGCGAACTTCGACGACGCCAACCTGCGCCGTTCGGCGCGCGCTGCCGTCGCCGCGGGCAGCCGCGTCGCGCGGGCGATGGAGATCCTCGGCGAGGACGTACCCGATCATCTTCGTCAGGCCGGTGAGTTGCGCATCGAGCACAAGGAGGCGAGCCTCGAGGAGCTCGGCGCCCTGGCCGACCCACCGATGACGAAGGACGCCGTCGCCGGACGCATCCGCCGGCTGCTCGCGATGGCCGACAAGCGCGCCGCCGATCAGGGCATCCCCGGCACCGACGCGAACCTCACGCCCGACATGCTCGAGGACGACTGACCCTGCCGCGCCCCGGTCAGCGGCCTGACTGACCGGTAACCTGCCCCGCGGTGCCCCGCGGCCCGCCTGCGTGTCATAGGGTGGAGGTGTTGAAAGACCTCGCGCCTTTCTGGGCGCGTGAGCACTCGATTCCTAGGGAAGGGCAGGGTCCTCAAGTGACCGTCCGCGTTGGTATCAATGGCTTTGGCCGCATCGGCCGCAACTTCTTCCGGGCCGTGAAGGCCTCGGGCGCAGACGTCGAGATCGTGGCGGTGAACGATCTCACCGACAACAAGACGCTCGCCAACCTCCTCAAGTACGACTCGATCCTCGGCCGTTTCGACGGCGAGGTCTCCTACGACGAGAACTCCCTCACGGTCGACGGCAAGAAGATCGCCGCGTTCGCCGAGAAGGACCCGGCGAAGCTCGACTGGGCCTCGGTCGGCGCCGACGTCGTCATCGAGTCCACCGGTTTCTTCACGGACGCCGAGAAGGCCAAGGCGCACCTCACCGGTGGCGCGAAGAAGGTCATCATCTCCGCCCCGGCGAAGAACGAGGACATCACGATCGTCATGGGCGTCAACGACGACCAGTACGACGCGTCGAAGCACACGATCATCTCGAACGCCTCGTGCACGACGAACTGCCTCGCCCCGATGGCCAAGGCCCTCAACGACGGCCTCGGCATCGAGCGTGGCCTCATGACGACGATCCACGCCTACACGGGTGACCAGCGTCTGCACGACGCGCCGCACAGCGACCCGCGTCGCGCCCGCGCCGCCGCGATCAACATCGTTCCGACCTCGACGGGTGCCGCCAAGGCCGTCGCGCTGGTGCTGCCGGAGCTCAAGGGCAAGCTCGACGGTTACGCGCTGCGTGTGCCGACCCCCACAGGCTCGGCGACCGACCTGACGTTCGAGGCTCCGCGCGAGACGACCGTCGAAGAGGTCAACGAGATCGTCAAGAAGGCCGCGAGCGAGGGCCCGCTCAAGGGTTACCTGCAGTACACCGAGGACCCGCTGGTCTCGACGGACATCGTCACCGACCCGGCCTCCTGCATCTTCGACTCCGGTCTGACGAAGGTCATCGGCAACCAGGTCAAGGTCGTCGGCTGGTACGACAACGAGTGGGGTTACTCCAACCGCCTCGTCGACCTGACCACGCTCGTCGGCTCCTCCCTCTGATCGGGGTCAGGCGTGAAGTCCATCAGCGATCTGGGTGATCTGCGCGGCAAGACAGTGTTGCTGCGCAGCGACCTCAACGTCCCGCTCGACGGTTCGACGATCACCGACGACGGCCGCATCCGCGCATCGGTCCCGACGATCCAGGAGCTGACGAAGGCCGGCGCTCGCGTCGTCGTCGTCGCGCACCTGGGCCGCCCCAAGGGCGAGCCGGAGGCGAAGTACTCGCTGCAGCCCGTCGTCGCGCGCCTGTCGGAACTGCTCGGTCAGGACGTGGCGTTCGCCACCGACACAGTCGGCGACTCGGCGCGTTCCACGGTTGAATCCCTCGGTGACGGCGACGTCGCCCTGCTCGAGAACCTGCGCTTCAACGTTGGCGAGACGAGCAAGGACGAGGCCGAGCGCAAGCAGTTCGCCGAGCAGCTCGCGTCACTGGCGGACGTGTTCGTCTCCGACGGCTTCGGTGTGGTGCACCGCAAGCAGGCGTCCGTCTACGACGTGGCGCAGCTGCTGCCGTCGGCGATGGGTGGGCTCGTCAAGACCGAGGTCGAGGTGCTGAAGCAGCTCACCGAGAACCCGAAGCGTCCGTACGCCGTGGTCCTCGGTGGCGCGAAGGTCGCCGACAAGCTGGCCGTCATCGAGAACCTCATCCAGACCGCGGATCGGCTGCTCATCGGCGGCGGGATGGTGTTCACCTTCCTCGCGGCCGAGGGGCACGAGGTCGGCAAGAGCCTGCTCGACACCGAGCAGATCGAGACGGTCAAGGGCTACATCGCGAAGGCCAAGGAGCTGGGCGTCGAGATCGTGCTGCCGAGCGACGTTGTCGTCGCGCCGGAGTTCGCGGCCGACAAGGGCCACGAGGTCGTCTCGATCGACGCGATCCCGGCCGACCAGATGGGTCTCGACATCGGCCCGGAGTCGGCGAAGCTGTACGCGAGCAAGCTGACGGACTGCAAGACGGTGTTCTGGAACGGCCCGATGGGCGCGTTCGAGATGGAGCCGTTCGCCGCCGGGACGAAGGCTGTCGCGCAGGCGCTTATCGAGGCCACCGAGAACGGTGCCCTCACCGTCGTCGGTGGTGGCGACTCGGCCGCCGCCGTGCGTCAGCTCGGCTTCTCCGACGATCAGTTCGGGCACATCTCCACCGGTGGTGGGGCGAGCCTCGAATACCTCGAGGGGAAGGAACTGCCGGGCATCTCCGTGCTCGGCTGATCTGACCTCCACAGCTGCGAACCCCGCCTCCGTCGCTTCGGCGGGGGCGGGGTTCGCGGTATCCGATCAACGTGAAAGGGGAAGCCGGCATGGCTTCGACGAAGAACACGCGCACGCCGCTCATGGCGGGCAACTGGAAGATGAACCTCGACCACCTCGCGGGCACTCACCTCGTGCAGAAGCTCGCGTGGGGCCTGGAGGACAAGCGCCACGACTTCGGGGCCGTCGAGGTCGCCATCCTGCCGCCGTTCACTGATCTGCGTTCGGTGCAGACGCTCGTCGACGGCGACAAGCTCAAGCTCGTCTACGGCGCACAGGATCTGTCGCAGCATGACGAGGGCGCGTACACCGGTGAGATCTCGGGCGCATTCCTCGCGAAGCTCGGCTGCACCTACGCGTGCGTCGGTCACAGCGAGCGCCGTCAGTACCACGGTGAGACTGACGAGGTCGTCCGCGCGAAGGTCGAGGCCGCGTACCGTCACGGCCTCACGCCGATCCTGTGCGTCGGTGAGCCGCTCGAGGTCCGTCAGGCGGGCGAGCACGTCGAGCACTGCGTCGCCCAGATGCGCGCCGCCGTCGCCGGTCTCACGCCCGAGCAGGCGTCGACGCTCGTCGTCGCCTACGAGCCCGTATGGGCCATCGGCACCGGCGAGGTCGCGACGCCCGCCGACGCTCAGGAGGTGTGCGCCGCCGTCCGCGTCGCCCTCGCCGACGCGTTCGACCAGGAACTCGCGGACAAGGTCCGCGTTCTCTACGGCGGCTCGGTGAAGCCGGGCAACGTCGCGGAGATCATGGCCGGGGACGACGTGGACGGTGCCCTCGTCGGCGGCGCGTCGCTCGTCGCTGACGACTTCATCGGCATCTGCACCTACCAGAACGCCTGAGGCTCGGGCACGCGGTACGCTGGGGGCTGATTTCGCGCGGGCTCACGCCCGCCCCGTCGTGAGGTGAGATTTCTTCGTGGACATTGTCAAGATCCTGCTGCAGGGCCTGCTCGTGCTGAGCAGCCTGTTTCTCGTGCTGTTGATCCTCATGCACAAGGGCAGCGGCGGCGGTCTGTCCGACATGTTCGGCGGTGGCTCCGGCGCCAACCTCGGCGGCTCCTCCCGCGCTGAGCGCAACCTCAACCGCATCACCGTCGGCGCTGCGACGATCTGGATCCTCGCCATCATCGGCTTGGGGCTCGTCGAACGCTTCAATTGACGGATTCCATTGGTGCCCATGAGCGCCGACGCGACTAAGCTCGTCATCTCCAGCGGGAGGTGACGAGCTTCGTCGCGTTGGATGGGTGCTTCAGGCGCCGGGCCCGGCTGCCGCCTCGTCAAGCCACCAGATCGTACGTTCGCGTCCATGTACGCCGGAGGCCGGGTGAGCGGTTCGATCCGTCGAACTCGACGCTGCGCGCACCGCGTCTGCCTTGTCGGCCCCCGCGATCATGAGCCACACCTCGCGCGCCGCGTTGAGCGCGGGGAAGGTGAGGCTGATGCGCTGCGGCGGCGGCTTGGGGGAGTCGTTCAGCGCGACGACGCTCGTGTTGTCGACGCGTGTCGTCGCGTGCCCGGGAAACAGGGACGCCACGTGCGTGTCCGGACCCATCCCGAGCATGACGACGTCGAACTGTGCCGCCACCGTGGCCAGCTCGTCGCGGTAGCGCGCAACGGCCGCGTCGAGGTCGTCACCGTCCGGGCCGTCCGACGCTGCCATGGCGTGCACGTTCGCCGCGGGCACGCCGACGACGTCGATGAGCGCCACCCGAGCCTGCGTCTCGTTGCGCTCGGCGTCCCCCGTGGGCAGGAACCGTTCGTCGCCCCACCACAGGTGCACGTGCGCCCAGTCGATGTCGTCGAGGGAGGCGAGAGCTCGCGCACTCGCCTCACCCATCGACCCGCCCGTCAGGACGACGTGGGCGACGCCCCGGGAGGCCACCGCGTCGGCGATGACCTCCCGCAGGCGTTCGGCGATCGCGTCGGCCAGATCAGCCTTCGTCGCCGCCACGCGTCGTTCGACGTTCGCGGCGCTCACGCGTCGTCCTCGGCGGCGAGCTTCGGCAGGCCGCGCACGAGGGCGTCACGGTAGACCTCGTCCTTGTCGAGGCGCCGCAGCTCCTCGGCGAGGGATGCGACCGCGTCCGGGCGCTGCAGCGCCATCTGACGGTCCGGCTGGCCGGGCTGGCTCAGGATCGCCTGCTCACCGTGACGCGTCAGCAGGATCGGGCCGGAAGCACGCTCCAGCTCGACGCTGATGAGGCCCAGACCGGGTTCACCGAGTCGACGCTCGACCGGGCAGCCGAGTTCGACGCCGAGCCAACCGCCGAGCAGGTCGGTGGAGGCAGAGTCGCTCGCTCCGGTGACGATGACCTTCGTGACCGGCTCGTACGGCGGCACGTCGAGTGCCCCCGCGAGCAGGCCGCGCCAGCGCGTCGTCCGGGCCCACGCCATGTCCGTGTCGCCGGCGGTGTAGTGCATCGCGCGGCGCAGGATCTCGCTGCGCGGGTCGGCCGACAGCGACGCGTCCGTGATGCGACGCTGCGCCATCCGACCGATCGGGGTCTCACCGATGTTCTCGTCGGCCTTCATCGGCCACCACGCGACGACGGGGGAGTCGGCGAGCAGCAGCGGCGTCAGGGCCGACGCGCCGTGCTGCGCGAGGTCACCGTGCAGACGCAGCACGATGATCTCGGATGCACCGGCGTCGCCGCCGAGACGGATCTCGGCGTCGAGCCACGCGTCGGCGGCATCCGGGTCGGCGACGAGCGCGATGATGCGACTCGGGTGCAGACGCGTGGCCTCCGCCGCGACGTGCAGCGACTCCTCGACGTCCTCACCGCGGCAGACGGCGACGAGCGTCATGACACGCCCGATCGTCATCGAGCCGACCTCGTTGCGCAGTTGGACGAGCTTCTTGGAGATCTCCGTCGTCGACGTCTTGTCCAGGTTGACGATCACGGCATCCTCCAGTGGCGTCCGTCGCGGGCCATCATGTCGTCAGAGCTCTGCGGCCCCCACGTGCCCGACTCGTACTGATCGGGCTGCGCATCCATCGAGGCCCAGAAGTTCTCGATCGGGTCGAGGATCTTCCACGACAACTCGACCTCTTCGTGCCGCGGGAACAACGGCGGATCGCCGAGCAGCACGTCGAGGATGAGACGTTCGTACGCCTCCGGGCTCGAGTCGGTGAACGCCGAGCCGTAGCCGAAGTCCATCGTCACGTCGCGCACCTCGAAGCCGTTCGAGCCCGGAATCTTGGAACCGAACCGCATCGTGACGCCCTCGTCGGGCTGCACCCGGATGACGATGGCGTTGCGGCCGAGCTCCTCGGTCTGGTTCTCGTCGAACGGGGTCACCGCGTTCTTGAATACGACGGCGATCTCGGTGACGCGCTTGCCGAGTCGCTTGCCGGTGCGCAGGTAGAACGGCACACCCGCCCAACGCCGCGTGTTGATGCCGAGCTTGACGGCGGCGTACGTCTCGGTCTGCGAGTCGGGCTTGATGCCCTCCTCCTGCAGGAAGCCGGGCACCTTCTCCGCGCCCTGCCAGCCCTCGGCGTACTGCCCGCGAGCCGTCGAGGCCGCGAGATCCTGCGGCAGCTTCACCGCGGCGAGCACCTTCTCCTTCTCCGTGCGCAGATCCTTCGCGTCGAAGGTGAGCGGCTGCTCCATCGCCGTGATGGCGAGCAGCTGGAGCAGGTGGTTCTGGATGACGTCGCGCGCCGCCCCGATGCCGTCGTAATAGCCCGCGCGGCCACCGATGCCGATGTCCTCGGCCATGGTGATCTGCACGTGGTCGACGTGGTTGTTGTTCCAGATCGGCTCGAACATCTGGTTGGCGAAACGGAACGCCAGGATGTTCTGCACCGTCTCCTTGCCGAGGTAGTGATCGATCCGGAAGATCGAGTCGGGTGGGAAGACGCTCTCGACGATCGCGTTGAGCTCGCGCGCGCTCTCGAGGTCGTGCCCGAAGGGCTTCTCGATGACGACGCGGCGCCACGCGTCCGGCTTCGTCTCGCTCGGCTTCGTCAGGCCGGCCGTCTCGAGCTGCTCGCAGACCTGCGCGAACGATCCCGGGGGGATCGACAGGTAGAAGGCCGTGTTGCCCTCGGTGCCGCGGCTGTCCTCGAGTTCCTTGAGCGTCTTCGCCAGGTTCTCGAAGGCGGAGGCGTCGTCGAAGGTGCCCTGGACGAAACGGATGCCGTCGGCGAGGTTGGTCCAGACCTCCTCGTCGTAGCCCGTGCGCGCACGCTCCTTGACCGACTCCTTGACGATCTGCATGAAGTCCTGGTCCTCCCAGTCACGTCGGGCGAAGCCGACGAGGGAGAAACCGGGTGGCAGCAGACCGCGGTGGAACAGGTCGTAGATGGCCGGCATGAGCTTCTTGCGGGCGAGGTCACCCGTGACGCCGAAGAGCACGACGCTGCAGGGCCCGGCGATGCGGGGCAGGCGCTTGTCCTCCTTGGAACGCAGGGGGTTGTGGCCCTTGGAGATCTCAGTCGGCGGCGTCACCGAGCCTCGCCTCCGGACATCTTCGTCAGGGCCGCGACGACCTGCTTCAGGCCCGCGTCGTGGTCGGCGAGGTGCAGCCGCAGGACGGGCCGGCCGTGGTCGGCGAGGACGGAGGCGTCACCACCGGCCTGCGCATCGCAGAACTGCCCGAAGGTGAAGTCGCGCCCGGGCACGGCGAGATCCTCGCCGGGGACGGTCGTGATCTGCAGGTACACACCGTTCGCCGGGCCGCCCTTGTGGTACTGGCCGGTCGAGTGCAGGAAGCGCGGGCCCCACCCAAAGGTGACGGGTCGTTCCAGCGCACTCTCCAGCGGCGCGCGCGTCGCGGCCAGCTCGGTGTCGGCGAGACGGTCGAGGTAGGCCATGACGGCGAGGTAACCCGTCGGCGTCAGCTGTGCGACGAGCGCCTGGAGCGCCGCATCGAGCGTGTCGGCGCCCGCGAGGAAGTCGCGGCCCGCCGTGCGAACCTCAACGGCGCCGTCGACGAACGCAGGAGCATCAGCGGCGCCCATGCCCGCGTCGAGCAGTTCGCGCGCCGCGGCCTTCGCCGACTCGACGTCCGGCTGGTCGAACGGGTTGATGCCGATGAGGCGGCCGGCGACGGCCGTCGCGACCTCCCACAGCAGCATCTGCGCGCCCAGCGAACCCGAGACGGTCGTGACGGAGTCGCCCTCAGGGGTGCGCTCGTCGTCCTCGGCCGTGAGCAGGACCAGGTTCTCGTCCGCGGCGAGGCTCGAGGGCTCGTCACGCCCGACGACGACGGGCAGCAGGCCCTTGCCGTCCTTGCCCGTCGACTCGGCGATGAGCTGCTCGATCCAGTCACCGAAGCCCGGGATCTGCGTCCCGGCGTCGGCGAGGATCACCTTGTCGCGCAGGGGAGAGGTGCCCCCGAGCACGGCGCCCAGCTGTAGGCCCGGGTTGGCCCCGTCGTCCTCGGCGAGCAGGTCCGTGACGGACTCGGCCTCGTCGAGCAGGGCCTCGACGTCCGCGCCGGCGAGGCCGGAGGGGACGAGACCGAAGGCGGTGAGAGCCGAGTAGCGCCCGCCGACGTTCGGGTCGGCGTTGACGACGGTGAAGCCGCCGGCACGCGAGCTCTCGTCGAGCGGCGAACCCGGGTCGGTGACGATGACGATGCGCTCGGTCGGGTCGATGCCCGCGTCCTCGAACGCCTGCTCATACACGCGACGCTGGCTGTCGGTCTCGACCGTCGAGCCCGACTTCGACGAGACGACGACGAGGGTGTGCTCGAGGTCCTCGGCGAGGGCGGTGCGCACCATGTCGGGCTGGGAGGAGTCGAGCACGACGAGCGGAACACCCGCGGTCGCGCAGATGACCTCCGGCGCGAGCGACGAACCGCCCATGCCGCACAGGACGACGCGAGTCAGGCCCTGGGAGGTGAACTTCTCGCGCAGCGCGTCGATCTCACCGACGAGAGGACGGGATGAGCGGGCGAGGCCCACCCAGGACAGTCGTTTCGCGGCTTCGGACTCGGCGTCGGAACCCCACAGCGTGGGATCCTGCGCGAAGAGTCGGCTCGCGAACTTCTCGGCGACGAGCGCCGGGACGGCAGCGTCGATCGCTGCCGCCCCGGCACCCACGGTGCCGAGGCTGACACCGGAGGAGGTCACTTGTTCTCGCCTGCCTTCTCGAGTTCGGAACGGACGGAGCCGAGCAGCTCTTCCCAGGACTTCTCGAACTTGTCGAGGCCCTCGGTCTCGAGCTTGTCGACGACGTCGGCGTAGGAGACGCCGGCGTGCTCGAGGGCGTCCATCGTCGCCTTCGCCTCGTCGTAGGTGCCGGAGATGCGGTCGCCCTCGACCGTGCCGTGGTCGGCGAGCGCGGCGAGCGTCTTCGGCGGCATCGTGTTGACCGTGTTCGGCGCGGCGAGCTCGGTCACGTACAGCGTGTCCGGCAGGCTCGGGTCCTTGACGCCCGTCGAGGCCCACAGGGGACGCTGCACGTGCGCGCCGTCGTCGGCGAGGGTCTGCCAGCGCGGCGTCGAGAAGACCTCCTCGAACGCCTGGTAGGCGAGGCGCGCGTTGGCGATGCCGGCCTTCGACTTGAGGGCCTTCGCCTCGTCGGTGCCGACGGCGTCGAGACGCGCGTCGAACTCGGTGTCGACGCGGCTGACGAAGAAGGAGGCGACGGAGCGGATCTTCGACAGGTCCTTGCCGTTCTCACGGGCCTGTTCGAGGCCGGTGAGGAAGGCGTTCATGACGCCGCGGTAGCGGTCGAGGGAGAAGATCAGCGTGACGTTGACGCTGATGCCCTCGGCGAGCACGGCGCTGATCGCGGGCAGACCCTCGACCGTCGCCGGGATCTTGATCATGCAGTTCTCGCGCCCGATCGTCTCCCACAGCTGCTTCGCCATGGTGACGGTGCCCTCGGTGTCGCGCGCCATGCGCGGGTCGACCTCGATGGAGACGCGCCCGTCCTCACCGTTCGTCGCGTCGTAGACGGGGCGCAGGATGTCGCACGCGGCCATGACGTCCTTCGTCGTGATCGCGAAGACGGCCTCGTCGACGCCCTGGCCGGCTGCTGCCAGCTCGGCGACCTGCTCGTTGTAGGCGGAGCCGTCGGACAGGGCCGTCGCGAAGATCGTCGGGTTCGAGGTGACACCGACGACGTTGTTCGTCTCGACGAGCTTCGACAGCTCGTCACCGGTGACCATCGGACGGTTGAGGTCGTCGAGCCAGATGGAGACGCCCGCGTCGGACAGGGCCTGGGTGTTGGCGTTCTGAGTCATGGATGAATCACTTTCCTTCGACAGCTGCGATGGATGCTTCGGCGGCCTCGACGACCTTCGCGGGCGTGAAACCGAACTCGGTGAAAAGCGTCTTGGCGTCGGCCGAGGCGCCGAAGTGGTCGATGCCGACGACACGACCGTCCGTGCCGACGATGTCGTACCAGCTCATCGGGTGGCCTGCTTCCACGGCGACGCGCGCCTTGATGTTCTTCGGCAGCACGCTCTCCTTGTAGGAGTCGTCCTGTGCGTCGAACCACTCGCGGCACGGCATGGAGACCACACGGGTGGCAACACCCTTGGCCTCGAGTTCCTTCCGCGCCTCGACGGCGAGCGACAGCTCCGACCCCGTGGCGACGAGGATGATGTTCGGCTCGCCCTCGCTGTCGGCGAGAACGTAGCCGCCCTTGGTGGTGCCCTCGGCGGATGCGAACTCGGAGCGGTCGAGCGTCGGCAGCTCCTGACGGCTCAAGATGAGGCCGGTCGGGGCATCCGTCGTCTCGAGGATCTTCTTCCACGCCTGAGCCGTCTCGTTCGCGTCACCGGGGCGCACGACGTTGAGGTTCGGGATGGCGCGCAGCGCGCTCAGGTGCTCGATCGGCTGGTGCGTCGGGCCGTCCTCACCGACGCCGATCGAGTCGTGCGTCCACACGAACGTCGACGGGATCTGCTGGATGGCGGCGAGGCGCACCGCGGGGCGCATGTAGTCGGAGAACACGAGGAACGTGCCGCCGTAGGCGCGCGTCAGGCCCTCGAGCTCGATGCCGTTGAGGATCATGCCCATGGCGTTCTCGCGGATGCCGAAGTGCAGCGTACGGCCGTACGGGTTGCCCTTCCACGTGCTCGTCGAACGCTCTTCGGGAATGAACGACGGCTGGTTGTCCATCGTCGTGTTGTTCGATCCGGCGAGGTCGGCGCTACCGCCCCACAGCTCCGGCACGACGTCGGCGAGTGCGTTGAGCACCTTGCCGGACGCGGCGCGCGAGGCGATGCCCTTGGCGTCGGCCTCGAAGACCGGGAGGACCTCGTCGAAGTTCGCCGGCAGCTTCTTGGCCTGGACGCGCTCGAGCAGCTCCGCCGCCTCGGGGTTGGCCGACTTCCACGCGTCGAACTTCTTCGTCCACTCGGCGTGAGCGGCCTGTCCGCGCTGGATCGCCTTGCGGGTGTGCGCGATGACGGCGTCGTCGACCTCGAAGGTCTGCTCCGGGTCGAACCCGAGCAGCTCCTTCGTCGCCTTGATCTCGTCCTCACCGAGCGCGGAACCGTGGGCCTTGCCCGTGTTCTGCTTCGTCGGCGCGGGGTAGGCGATGATCGTGCGCAGGATGACGATGGACGGCTTGTCCGTGACCTTCTTGCCCTCTTCGATCGCCTCGAACAGCGCGTCGACGTCCTCGGTGTACTTGCCGCCGTCCTTCGCGGAGGCGCGCCAGTCGACGACGCGCACGTCCCAGCCGTACGACTCGTAGCGCTTGGCGACGTCCTCGGAGAAGGAGACGTTCGTGTCGTCCTCGATCGAGATGTAGTTCTCGTCATAGACGAGGGTCAGGTTGCCGAGCTGCTGGTGACCGGCCAGGGAGCTGGCCTCGGCCGTCACACCCTCCATGATGTCGCCGTCGGAGGCGATGACGTAGACGTGGTGGTCGAACGGCGACTCGCCGGCCGGCGTCTTCGGGTCGTACAGGCCCTTCTGACGGCGCTGCGCCATCGCCATGCCGACGGCGGAGGCGAGGCCCGATCCGAGCGGGCCCGTCGTGATGTCGACGCCCTTGGTGTGGTGCACCTCGGGGTGGCCGGGGGTCTTCGAACCCCACGTGCGAAGCGCCTTCAGGTCGTCGAGCTCGAGGCCCGAACCGGACAGGTAGAGCTGGACATACTGCGTGAGCGAGGAGTGACCGCAGGACAGGACGAAACGGTCGCGGCCGATCCACTCGGTGTCGGTGGGGTCGTACGTCATGAGGTTCTGGTAGATGAGGTAGGCGACGGGTGCCAGGCTCATCGCGGTGCCAGGGTGGCCGTTGCCGACCTTCTGGACAGCGTCGGCGGCCAGCAGGCGGGCCGTGTCGACGGCCCGGACGTCGATGTCGCTCCAGCCGGCCTTGTCAGCCTTCGGCAGGGCGAGTGCGTCGGAACGCTCGGGGGTGGACTGATCCGTGGTCACGGGTCTGGCTCCTTCGTGTCGGAATCGAACTCGAGGCGAGCCTAGTCCTCGTCGAGGTCGCGAGTCACCCTGAGTAGACTGGCCTGAGACGGACCCTCGTCCGCCTGCCCCGATCGCACCGATGAAGGACACCGTGACAGCGCTCGAACAGGACACGACCGTGCCGAACCGCGAGGCCACAGGCCCCGTCGGTGACCGCTCGCTCAAGGCGAAGATCGGCGACTACATCGCGCTGACGAAGCCGCGCATCATCGAGTTGCTGCTCGTCACGACGTTCCCGGTGATGTTTCTCGCCGAGCGCGGCGTACCGGAGGCATGGCTCATCGTCGCGACGCTGGTCGGCGGCACGCTGTCGGCGTCCTCGGCGAACGTGCTCAACTGCTACCTCGACCGCGACATCGACAAGCTCATGCACCGCACCGAGGGGCGACCGCTCGTCACGGGGGCGATCACGCCGCGGGCCGCGCTGATCTTCGGCCTCGTGCTCGGCGTCGCCGCGACACTGTGGCTGGGGCTGCTCGTCAACTGGCTGAGCGCATGGCTCTCGCTCGGCGCCATCGTGCTGTACGTGGGCTTCTACACGATTCTGCTGAAGCGCCGCACGTCGCAGAACATCGTGTGGGGCGGCGTCGCCGGATGCATGCCGGTGCTCATCGGCTGGTCCGCCGTCACGAACTCGGTGTCGTGGTCGGCGCTCGTGCTGTTCCTCGTCGTCTTCTTCTGGACGCCGCCGCACTATTGGCCGCTGTCGATGCGTTTCAAGGACGACTACGCGAACGCCGGCGTCCCCATGCTGCCCGTCATCGCCGAGGACGTGACCGTCGGCAAGCAGATCGTCGCCTACTCGTGGGTGACGGTGCTGACGTCGCTCGCGCTCATCCCGATCGCGCCCATGGGATGGATCTACGCCGTCATCGCCGTCGTCTCCGGCGCCGTGTTCCTGCTCGAGGCGCACATGCTGCTCAAGCGCGCGAAGGAGGGCGCCCCGTACTCGGTGCTCAAGCCGATGCGCCTGTTCCACTACTCGATCAGCTACCTGACGCTGCTGTTCATCGGCGTCGCCCTCGACCCGATCTGGTACTACGCGGTCATCCGCTGATCACACCGAGTCACCGAAACGCATCGACTCACTGACGAAGCGGGCCCCACCATCTGGTGAGGCCCGCTTCGTCGTCCGGTGGACACACTCGCGATTCATGTCCACCCCTGCGATTTTCGTCCACATTCGCGGCCACCTGGTCAGGTCCGACGATTGCCGCCGCCAGCGATGAGACGGGTCGTGGTGGAGGGGAAGTCGGCGGAGCAGGCGTCTCAGGGGCGCTCGCGCAGGGAGCAGAGGGCCCAGGTCATCCACGTGACGAGCAGGCACGCGCCGAGCATGTGGAACAGCACCGGCACCCACGGCACGCCCGTGAAGTACTGGACGTAGCCGAGCACGCCCTGCAGCAGAGTGATGACGAGCAGGCCGATCCAGGTGCGTCGCGTGGTGGCAGGGCTGCGCAGGACGAACAGCGAGAGCAGGACGGCGACGACGAGCCCGCAGAACAGCATGACGGTGTCGGCGTGCAGCCACGCGACGCTCCGCGCGTCCCACCCGGTGCGGGCGGGCTCGTCGGCATCGCCGCTGTGCGGACCGGAACCGGTCACCATCGTGCCGAGCACGAGAACGACGAACGCGAGAACGGCGGCGATCTTCGCGACGACGGCGATGGGCGTCGGCACGAGCGGTCGCTTCGGCCCGTCGCCCTCACGCCCACGCCACACGAGCCACGCGGACGCCGTGACGAGCAGCATCGACAGCATGAAGTGCAAGGCCACGATGAACGGGTTGAGATCCATGTGAACCGTGATGCCACCGACGACGGCCTGCAGCACGATGCCGAGGACGACGCACCCGGCGGGCAGGAGCAGGCGACGACGCGTGCGAGCCCAGAAGAAGATGCCCAGGCACAGCGCGATGGCGACGATACCGACGACGCCCGTCAGCGTCCGGTTGCCGAACTCGATGTACTTGTGCCAGGACTGTTCCTGCTCCGGCACCGGCGTGTACGAGCCGGGAACGCACTGCGGCCACGTCGGGCACCCGAGCCCCGAACCGGTGAGACGCACGAGCCCACCCGTCACGACGATGCCGATCTCGACGACCAGGTTGAGCCAGAACAGCCGCTTCAACCACGGGTTGACGGGACGAGATTCAGGAGGCGCGACGGGCGCGGCGCCAACGGCCGCGTCGGACGTCATCGGGGAGGAGTGAGTCACGACATCCAAGCGTAGTGGGCGCCCATCACAGATCGGACGCCCGGGCGCGCCTGGGGCGGGGGACCTTCGTCACCACCTGCCGGAGCCACGTGGGCGCTAGGCACAGGCTCGCTTGCCACGCAGCAGGGAAAATTTCAGTCGGACCAGCGGAACAACCGCGACGCGGCGAACGTCAGCACAGCACCCCAGATGACGAGCACGACGAGGGGGAGCGCCAGCGCTCCCGAGCCGGTGAGCGCCGAGCGCAGACCGTCGCCGAGCGCGCCGGTGGGCAGGAAGCGCGCGATCGGCTCCCACCACGATAGGTACTGCGTGGTCGCGAGCAGCAGGCCACCGCCGACGGCGAGCAGGACCCACAGCAGGTTTGCGACGACGAGGACACCCTCGGCGCGGATCCGGCCCGCGACGACGAGAGCGAGCGCGACGAACACCCAGCACCCGAGCAGCAGGAACACGATGGCGAGCGGCACGCCCACCCAGTGCGGGTGCCAGCCGAGCACGAGCCCGAGCCCGCCGAGGACGAGCGTCTGCACCGCGACGACACCGGCGACCGCCACCGCCTTGGCGACGAGCAAGCCGCGGCTGCCGAGGGGCGTCACACCGAGCAGGCGCAGGACGCCGTAGCGTCGGTCGAAGCCCGTCGCGATGGCCTGGCCGGTGAACGCCGTCGACACCACGGCGAGCGCGAGGACGCCCGGCGTCGCGAGGTCGATCCGGCGCCCCGGGCCGAGATCCGGCGTCGAGGCGAAGTGCAGTCCGAGCAGGGCAATCGCCGGGAGCAGCAAGGATACGAGCAGCTGCTCGCCGTTCGCGAGCAACGTGCGGCCCTCGAACGCCGCCTGGGCGCGCATCCGTCGGCCGGGCGCAACCGCCCGGGTCGTTGCGTCAGCAGCCATCGAGCGCTTGGAGGGCACCTCGGCCATCGATGTCGTCGAGGACGCCGACGTCGCCGGGGTCGAATCGGGGCGGGTCATCGCGCGGCCTCCGTCAGGTCGAAGTAGACGTCCTCGAGGTCACGCCCGTGGGTGACCGCATCCAGCGTGCCCTGCGCCACGCACGTTCCCGCGTTCATGATGACGACGTGGTCGGCGAGGCGTTCAGCCTCCTCGAACGAATGCGTCGTGACGACGACGCTCGCGCCGCGGTCGCGTTCGTCGCTGATGATCGCCCACACCTCGCGGCGGGCGTGCGGGTCGAGGCCGGCGGTGGGTTCGTCGAGGAACAGCAGGTCGGGCTGCCCCACCATCGCCGCCGCGAGTGCGACCCGCTGGCGCTGGCCGCCCGACAGGCGTCGCACGCTCGTGCGGTTGAACGACGGGATCTCCAGGCGCGCGGCGAGCTCGTCGACGTCGCGGGGGGCGCGGTAGAACGACGCGAGGTGACGCAGCAGCGCCATCGGCTTGGTTCCCATCGGCAGCCCGCCGTCCTGCAGCATGACACCGACGCGCGCGCGATGATCGGCATCGGCGTTCCACGGTTCGACCCCGAGCACCTGGATGCTGCCCGAATCGGGGCGCCGCAGCCCCTCGGCCATCTCGATGACGCTCGTCTTGCCCGCGCCGTTGCGGCCGAGAACGGCCGTGACTCGACCGGCGGGAGCGCTCCACGACAGCCCGCGCAGGGCGGGGTTGCCGGAGTAGGCGTGCGTGACGTCGCGGATGTCGACGGCAGCCGTCGCGGCGCCGTCGTCGGGGCTTGCGGGCAGTTTCGGCACCCGTGAAGTCTACGCGCGACCCGGCGCCGGGCCCGGGCGCGTCGACTCCCGCGTCGAGGTGAGGTGAACCTCAGTTTCACTCTCCGAGGGAATTACGCAACATTGGTGTTGTTAATTTAGGTGTGAGCCGTTCACGCGAAGGAGGTCGACCATGAACACGCCCACGAACGTGAGCACGCAGCAGGCGGCCTCGAACGCAACGGCACCGGCCACCTCGACCCGCGAACGCGTCCGTACGGCCGTCTCCGAGCACGGCCCCGTGACGGCGGCCGAGCTGGGGCAGCGGTTGAACCTCACGCCCGCGGCCATGCGCCGTCATCTCGACGCTCTGCTCGCTGACGGCCTCATCGCCGAACGCGAGGCCCCGACGACAGGTGCACGCCGGCGCGGTCGCCCTGCGCGCGCCTACGTCCTCACCGAAGCCGGCCACGGCGCGATGCCCGACGGCTACGACGCTCTCGCCTCGCAGGTCATCGAGCACCTCATCGAGCTCGGGGGAGAGCAGGCACTCGTTGCCGTCGCGCAGGAACGCGCCCGCGAGTTGGCCCACAGCGTCCGTCCCGCCGTCGAGGCCGCCGGTGACGACCCCGACGCCCGCGCCGACGCCCTCGCACGTGCCCTGTCCCGTCAGGGCTTTGCCGCCTCGACGCGTCCCGTCGCGGAGGGAACCCCGCTCGCCGGCGTACAGCTGTGCCAGGGGCACTGCCCGGTGCAGCACGTCGCGGCGAGCCACCCCGAGTTCTGCGAGGCCGAGCGTGCCGCGTTCTCCGAGGTCCTGGGCGTGCACGTGCAGCGCCTGGCCTCCCTCGCGCACGGTGACCACGTCTGCACGACGTTCATCCCGACGCCCGCCGTGCCACGAGTGCAGGACGCCGGCCCGCCAGGACCGCACGCCGCGCCCGGCGTAAGCCGCCACCTCGACACCCCAGACCAGACCGACGCCCACCAGAAGAAGGAGCAGCGATGAGCACCATCGAAGAGCTCAACCCGGGTCTTGCCGACCTCGGCCGCTACGAGTACGGATGGGCGGACACCGACACCGCCGGCGCATCCGCGAAGCGTGGCCTCAACCCCGACATCGTCGCGGACATCTCGGACCGCAAGAACGAGCCGGAGTGGATGAAGAAGCTGCGCATGAAGTCGCTCGGCCTCTTCGAGAAGAAGCCGATGCCGAACTGGGGCAGCGACCTCACGGGCATCGACTTCCAGAACATCAAGTACTTCGTGAAGTCGACGGAGAAGCAGGCCACGACGTGGGACGAGCTTCCCGAGGACATCAAGAACACGTACGACAAGCTCGGCATCCCGGAGGCTGAGAAGCAGCGCCTCATCGCGGGCGTCGCCGCGCAGTACGAGTCTGAGGTCGTATACCACCAGATCCGTGAGGACCTGGAGGAGAAGGGCGTCATCTTCGTCGACACCGACACGGGCCTGCGTGAGCACGAGGAACTCTTCCGCGAGTACTTCGGCACCGTCATCCCCGCCGGTGACAACAAGTTCGCCGCGCTCAACACGGCCGTGTGGTCGGGTGGCTCGTTCATCTACGTGCCGAAGGGTGTCCACGTCGACATCCCGCTGCAGGCCTACTTCCGCATCAACACGGAGAACATGGGCCAGTTCGAGCGCACGCTCATCATCGCCGACGAGGGCTCGTACGTTCACTACGTCGAGGGCTGCACCGCGCCGATCTACAAGACCGACTCGCTTCACTCGGCCGTCGTCGAGATCGTCGTGAAGAAGAACGCACGCGTGCGCTACACGACGATCCAGAACTGGTCGAACAACGTCTACAACCTCGTCACGAAGCGCGCCACCTGCGAGGAGGGCGCGACGATGGAGTGGATCGACGGCAACATCGGTTCCAAGGTGACGATGAAGTACCCGGCCGTCTTCCTCATGGGCGAGCACGCGCGCGGCGAGACGCTGTCGATCGCGTTCGCCGGCGAGGGCCAGCACCAGGACGCCGGCGCCAAGATGGTGCACGCCGCCCCGAACACGAGCTCGACGATCGTGTCGAAGTCCGTAGCCCGTGGCGGTGGCCGTACGTCGTACCGCGGTCTCGTGCAGGTGCTCGAGGGCGCCGAACACTCGAAGAGCTCCGTCGTCTGCGACGCGCTGCTCGTCGACCAGATCTCCCGCTCCGACACCTACCCCTACGTCGACGTCCGTGAGGACGACGTGCAGATGGGCCACGAGGCGACCGTCTCGAAGGTGTCCGAGGACCAGCTGTTCTACCTGCGCAGCCGCGGCCTGTCCGAGGAAGAAGCGATGGCGATGATCGTCCGCGGCTTCGTCGAGCCGATCGCCCGCGAGCTGCCGATGGAATACGCGCTCGAACTCAACCGTCTCATCGAACTCCAGATGGAAGGAGCCGTCGGCTGATGACCGCCGAGATCTCTGAACTGGGCAAGACCTCCCAGGCCACCCTCGCAGGCCAGCACACCGACGGCGGGTTCGTGCCCGACCAGTCTCGCGCCGAGCGCAAGAAGTCGTTCGACGTCGCCGACTTCGGCGTGCCGAGCGGGCGCGAGGAGGAGTGGCGCTTCACCCCCGTCGACCGCCTCTCGCCGCTGCTGGCCGAGAAGGTCACGGACGACGACGCGCTCACCGTCACGATCGAGGGTGAGGGTTTCGAGACCGGCACGCTCGCGATCGGCGAGGCCCCGCGCGGCACGGTCCTGACGCCGGGCGACCGCGCGTCGGTGCTCGCGCACGCGCTGACGCAGGACGCGAGCCACCTCGTCATCCCCGCCGAGGCGGAGCTGACGCAGCCGGCGCGCCTGACGATCCACGGTGAGGGCGCCGACAAGCGCGCCAACGGCCATGTCGTCATCGAGGCCAAGCACCACTCGAAGGCTCTCGTCATCCTCGATCACACCGGCTCCGCGCAGGTGACGGCCAACGTCGAGATCATCACCGAGGACGGCGCCGACCTCACGCTCGTCTCCGTCCAACGCTGGGACGACGACGCGCTGCACCTCGCCGATCACACGGCCCTCGTCGGTCGTGACGCGTCCTACCGCCACATCGCGGTGACGCTCGGTGGCGCCATCGTCCGCATGAACTCGAACGTCCGCTACGCGGGCCCCGGCGGCGAGGCGACGCTGCTCGGCGTCTACTTCTCCGACGCCGGTCAGCACCTCGAGCACCGCTCGTTCGTCGACCACAACGCGCCGCGCTGCACCTCCCTCGTCACGTACAAGGGCGCACTGCAGGGCGAGACGGCCCGTACCGTCTGGGTCGGTGACGTGCTGATCCGCGCCGAGGCCGAGGGCATCGAGACGTACGAGCTCAACCGCAACCTCGTCCTGACGGACGGCGCCCGTGCCGACTCCGTGCCGAACCTCGAGATCGAGACCGGCGAGATCGAGGGCGCCGGCCACGCGAGCTCGACGGGCCGTTTCGACGACGAGCAGCTGTTCTACCTGCAAGCACGCGGCATCCCCGAGGCCGAGGCGCGTCGTCTCGTCGTGCGTGGCTTCTTCGCGGACATCATCAACAAGATCGGTGTCCCCGAGGTCGTCGACCCGCTCATGGAGGCCATCGAGGCCGAGCTCGCAGCGACGCAGGAGATCGTCGAGGAGCAGGCATGAGTGAGAACGTCGAGTGGGTCAACCTTGCGAGCGTCGAGGAGATCCCGCAGCCCGGCGCGATCAAGGTCGACGTCGACGACCTCATCATCTGCCTCGCGAAGGACTCGAACGGCGTCATCCACGCGCTCGACGACACGTGCACGCACGCGGCCGTCTCCCTGTCCGAGGGTGAGGTCGACGACGACGGCATCGAGTGCTGGTTGCACGGCTCGAAGTTCAACTATGAGACGGGCAAGCCGATGAGCCTTCCCGCGATGCAGCCCGTCAACGTCTACCCGACGAAGATCGACGGCTCGGCCGTGTTCGTCGGCATCCCCGCCTGAGCCTGGCGCCGGCGCACCCACCAACTTTTCGAACGAAGGACGAAACACCATGTCTACGCTTGAGATTCGCGACCTCCACGTCACCGTCGAGACGGAGAACGGGACGAAGGAGATCCTCAAGGGCGTCAACCTGACGATCAACTCGGGGGAGACGCACGCCATCATGGGCCCGAACGGATCCGGCAAGTCGACCCTCGCGTACTCGATCGCGGGTCACCCGAAGTACACGATCACCTCGGGCACCGTGACGCTCGACGGCGAGGACGTTCTCGCGATGGACGTCGACGAGCGCGCCCGCGCCGGCGTCTTCCTCGCGATGCAGTACCCCGTCGAGGTTCCCGGCGTCACCGTCTCCAACTTCCTGCGCACCGCGAAGACGGCCGTCGACGGCGAGGCGCCGAAGCTGCGCACGTGGGTCAAGGACGTCAAGGACGCCATGGGCAACCTCAAGATGGATCCGGCGTTCGCCGACCGCAACGTCAACGAGGGCTTCTCCGGTGGCGAGAAGAAGCGCCACGAGATCCTCCAGATGGAGCTGCTCAAGCCGAAGATGGCGATCCTCGACGAGACCGACTCCGGCCTCGACGTCGACGCGCTGCGCATCGTCTCCGAAGGCGTGAACCGCGCCAAGGCGGAGACGAACTGTGGCGTCCTGCTCATCACGCACTACACGCGCATCCTGCGCTACATCAAGCCCGACCACGTGCACGTGTTCGTGAACGGCCGCGTCGCCGAGGAGGGTGGCCCCGAGCTGGCCGACCGTCTCGAGGCCGAGGGCTACGACCGGTACGTCAACGCGGCGGTCGGCAGCGAGGTCAAGGCCTGATCATGACTGATGTTTCGTTCGACGCGGCGCGCGTGCGAGAGGATTTTCCCGTGCTCGCGCGCCGCGTCCGCGACGGCAAGCCGCTCGTCTACCTCGACTCCGGCGCGACGTCGCAGAGCCCCGAAGCCGTCATCACGGCCGAGGGTGATTTCTACCGGACGGTGAACGCCGCGGTGCACCGCGGTGCGCACCAGTTGTCGGAGGCGGCGACGGATGCCTACGAGGCGGCTCGTGCCACGATCTCCGGCTTCATCGGTGGTGAGGCCGACGAGATCGTGTTCACGAAGAACGCGACGGAGGCGCTCAACCTCGTCGCGTACGCCTTCAGCAACGCAGGTTTCGACGGCGCGCTCGACGGCGTCGACCCGGAGCTGGCCGAGCGGCTGCGCATCGGCCCGGGTGACGAGATCGTCATCACGCCGATGGAGCATCACGCCAACCTCGTGCCGTGGCAGGAGCTCGCGCGCCGCACGGGCGCCACGCTGCGCTGGTGCGAGATCACCGACGACGGCCGCATCGACCTCGACTCGATGCGGGCGACCGTCGGCGAGAAGACGAAGATCGTCGCGTTCTCGCACGTGTCGAACGTGCTCGGCACGATCAACCCCGTCGACGAGATCAGCGCGATCGCCCGTGAGGTCGGTGCGTGGGTCGTGCTCGACGCGTGCCAGTCGGTGCCGCACATGCCGGTTGACGTGCGCGAGCTCGACGTTGACTTCCTCGCCTTCTCCGGCCACAAGATGCTCGGCCCCACCGGCATCGGCGTGCTGTGGGCGAAGAACACGACGCTCAACGCCATGCCGCCGTTCCTCACCGGCGGTTCGATGATCGAGATCGTCCGCCTCGAAGGCTCGACATACGCGCCCGCACCGCAGCGCTTCGAGGCGGGCACGCCGAATGCGGCACAGGCCATCGGTCTCGCCGCAGCGTGCGACTACCTCGACGCGCTCGGGATGGCGAACGTCTTCGCGCACGAGCAGGATCTCATCACCTACGCGCTCGAGGGCTTCGAGGCCCGGCCGTGGACCACCGTCCTCGGCCCCCTCGATGCCGCTTCCCGCACGGGCGCCGTCGCGTTCACCGTCGACGAGGTGCACCCGCACGACGTCGGCCAGATCGTCGACGACGCCGGGGTCGCCATCCGCACCGGCCACCACTGCGCGTGGCCGCTGCACCGGCGTCTCAAGGCCGTCGCGAGCAGCCGCATCAGCTTCAACGTGTACTCGACCCGCGAGGAGATCGACGCGTTCTTCGCGGCGCTCGATCGCGTGCCGAGCATCTTCGGACTGGAGGTCTGAGATGGATCTGTACCAGGAACTCATCCTCGATCACTCCAAGCACCCGCAGCACGCGGGGCTGCGCGAGCCGTTCGGGGCAGAGAGCCACCACGTCAACACCTCGTGCGGCGACGAGATCACTCTGCGCGTCGACGTCGAGGGCGAGGGTGACGACGCCGTCATCAGGGACGTCAGCTACGACTCGATCGGTTGCTCGATCTCGGTCGCGTCCGCGTCGATGCTCGCCGACAACCTCGTCGGGCACACGCTGCGCGACGCGCAGGAGGTCTTCGGCGCGACGCGCAGCATGCTGACGAGCAAGGGCAAGGACGCCGGCGACGAAGAGGTCATCGGTGACGCGATCGCGCTCGCCGGGGTCTCGCAGTACCCGGCGCGCGTCAAGTGCGCGCTGCTGTCGTGGTCGGCCCTGCAGGATTCGCTCGGCAAGCTCGGCCTCGACCTCGCCGGGAGCGCCGCGAACAGCACGAACAGCGACACCACCGCCAGCAGCGACAAGGAGATCACGGCATGAGCGAGACAACCACCCCGCCCGTCGAGTCGGACGTCGAGGACGTCAAGGAGGCCCTGCGCGACGTCGTCGACCCCGAGCTCGGCATCAACGTCGTCGACCTCGGCCTCGTCTACGGCATCACCGTCGACGACTCCAAGCACGCCGTCATCGACATGACCCTGACGTCCGCGGCGTGCCCGCTGACCGACGTCATCGAGGAGCAGGTCGCGACGGCGCTCATGGACGTCGTCGCCGGCCACTCCCTCAACTGGGTCTGGATGCCGCCGTGGGGCCCGGACAAGATCACCGACGACGGCCGCGAGCAGCTGCGCGCCCTCGGATTCAACGTCTGAGCCACCGCTACCGTACGACGAAGCCCGCCACCTCGATGGAGGTGGCGGGCTTCGTCGCGCTGTGCGGCGTACGTCAGGATCGAACAGATCAGACGCGGCCGAAGCGGTAGGAGGAACCGGCGCGCGCGAGCTGCACACGAGAGCCGGGTCGCGGTGCGTGCCAGACCATGCCGTTGCCGGCGTAGACGGCCGCGTGGTAGGCGTAGCCACCGGAGGTGAGGAACGCAAGGTCACCCGGGCGAGCCGAAGCGCGCGAGACGCGGTACGAGGCACGGTACTGCTGGTTGGCCGTGCGGGGGATCGAGCGACCGACCTGGCGGTAGCTCCAGCTCGTCAGACCCGAGCAGTCGAAGCGCCACGGGCCGGCCGCACCGTAGACGTAGGGGGCGCCGCGTCGGGACGAGGCGCTGGAGACGACGCGGCGCGCGCTCGCGGAGGTGACGGAGGCGCTGGCGGACGAGGCGGTACCGACCGAGACCGCGCCCAGCGCGGAGGTGGCGAGGGCGGTGCCGACGGCGACCTTGGACGTGTTGCCCAGGAACGAGCGGCGGGACATGTTCTTCATATCGGATCTCTCCAGGAGCGCTTACGAGGCATGACCTGTCGGGTTCGAGATCCTAGATTCTCGGCCGGCCTGAGCCGGCTTCACCCCAAGAGCCACCAAGGTGGCTCGGATGCTGGGTGCACCGCTCCCGTCGCTCCGCGCAATGCGGTGATACCTGGCCTTCGTGACGGGACTCAGCGACGAAGCAGGGCCGCACCGACGTCGGTGCGGCCCTGCAAGATTACCGTCGGCTCACGGTCGGAACAAATTGAGCGTGCAATCACTTTTCGTCAATTTTCCGACCCGTCCGAGCGTTTTCACGACCTCACTCGACGCTGTCGACGTTGAACGTGTCACACGAGTTGAGGTCGCCCTTCTCGTAGCCGGTCATGAACCACTTCTGCCGAGCCTCCGACGAACCGTGCGTCCAGCTCTCCGGCGTGACGCGACCCTGGGCCTTCTGCTGGATGCGGTCGTCACCGACGGCCGACGCCGCGGACAGCGCTGACTTGATGTCGTCGTCGGTGACCGGCTTGAGCAGCGTGTTGCCGTTCTTGTCCTTCGACTCCGTCGCGTGGGCGACCCAGATGCCGGCGTAGCAGTCGGCCTGCAGTTCGGTACGCACCGAACCCGATTCGGCACCCTTCGGATCCTGCTGTGCGCGGCCGAGCGCACCGAGCAGGTCCTGCACGTGGTGGCCGTACTCGTGGGCCACGACGTACTCCTTCGCCAGGGCGCCGCCATCGGCACCGTACTTGTTCGTCAGTTCTTGGAAGAAGGCGGCGTCGATGTAGACCTTGCGGTCGGTCGGGCAGTAGAACGGGCCCATCTGCGAGCTGGCCGTACCGCAGCCCGAGGACGTCTGCCCGCTGAAGATCACGGTCGGGACGTTCTCGTACTGCGTCCGGCCGTTCGTGAACTTCGGCAGCGCGCTGCCCCAGTAGTCCTGCACCGCGTTGACGGTGCCGACGATGCGGCAGGTGTCGTCACGGTTGGCGTCCGCACCCGTCTTGCACTGCTCGATCGCCTGCGCGACGGAGTCATTCGAACCCGACACGTCCTGCGTGTCCTGGGCATAGCCGTTGAGGCCTGAGCCGTACGAACTGCCCGATGAGCCGGTGCTGCCGCCGCCCGAACTGTCCGGCCCGCCGGTGAGGTTTCCGCCGAAAAGAGCGAAGATGAGCATGAGGATGAGACCGCCGATGCCGCCGACGACCGGGCCCCCGCCCATGCCACCGCCTCCGCCACCGAAGCCACCTGAGCCGCCCGAGGTCACCTGCGAGGTGTCGAGCTGCGCGTTGTCGTTGAACGTCAAGAGAGCCTCCGTCTGTCGAGGC
Source organism: Dermacoccus sp. GAS27A (assembly GCF_044909235.1). Classification (NCBI taxonomy): domain Bacteria; kingdom Bacillati; phylum Actinomycetota; class Actinomycetes; order Micrococcales; family Dermacoccaceae; genus Dermacoccus; species Dermacoccus sp. GAS27A. Next base: position 206,044 of record NZ_JBIYDW010000004.1, read on the forward strand.
GGACGCTGCGTCCGCCTCCCACCATCTCTCGTAGAATACGTGGGTTGGCTTCCCGCCGCAGCGCCCTCGCCGCTGCGCGTCCCGACGCCGCCCCACACCGCCGTCGGCCCACCTCGACGCACCTGCCGCCCCTGAAGGAGCGATTTCACCCGTGATCACCGCCGAAGGCATCGAACTGCGCGCCGGCTCGCGCATCCTGCTCGAGAACGCGACGTTCCGTGTCGCTCCGGGCGACCGCGTCGGCCTCGTCGGGCGTAACGGAGCCGGCAAGACGACGCTGACGAAGGTGCTCGCGGGAGACGGCATCCCCGCAGCGGGACGCGTCGTCACCTCCGGCGAGTTCGGCTACCTGCCGCAGGATCCACGCACCGGCGACCTCGATGTCCTCGCCCGCGACCGCATCCTGTCCGCGCGCGGCCTTGACGCCATCGCGCGCGACCTGCGCACCGCCGAGACGAACATGGCCTCCGAGGACGACGCCGTGCGCGAGAAGGCGATGAAGCGCTACACGCGCCTCGACGCCGAGTTCACCGCCGCCGGCGGGTACGCCTCGGAGTCGGAGGCCTCGTCGATCGCGAGCAGCCTCGCCCTCGACGAGCGCATCCTCACCCAGCCGCTGCGCACGCTCTCGGGTGGTCAGCGACGCCGCATCGAACTCGCGCGCATCCTGTTCTCCGGCGCGCAGACGCTGCTGCTCGACGAGCCGACCAACCACCTCGACGCCGACTCGATCCATTGGCTGCGCGACTACCTCAAGGCGTACAAGGGCGGGCTCATCGTCATCAGCCACGACGTCGAACTGCTCGACGCCGTCGTCACCAAGGTCTTCCACCTCGACGCCAACCGCGCCGAGCTCGACCAGTACAACGTCGGCTGGAAGGCCTACCTGCAGGCGCGTGAGCAGGACGAGAAGCGTCGCAAGCGCGAGCGTCAGAACGCGGAGAAGAAGGCCGGAGCGCTCATGGCGCAGGCCGACAAGATGCGCGCGAAGGCGTCGAAGGCGACCGCGGCGCAGAACATGGCCAAGCGCGCCGAGCGCCTGCTCGGCAGCCTCGAGGGCGAGCGTCAGCAGGACAAGGTCGCGAAGCTGCGCTTCCCGAAGCCGTCGCCGTGCGGCAAGACGCCGCTCATGGCCGAGGGGCTCTCGCGCTCGTACGGATCGCTCGAGATCTTCACCGACGTCGACCTCGCCATCGACCGCGGCTCGAAGGTCGTCGTCCTCGGCCTCAACGGTGCGGGCAAGACGACGCTGCTGCGGATGCTCGCCGGCGTCGACGCACCCGACACGGGCCGGATCATCGCCGGCCACGGGCTGAAGATCGGCTACTACGCGCAGGAGCACGAGAACCTCGACGTCGAGCGCAGCGTCCTCGACAACATGAAGTCCGCCGCGCCCGATCTCGGCGAGACCGAGGTGCGCAAGGTGCTCGGCTCGTTCCTGTTCTCCGGCGACGACGTCGAGAAGCCAGCCGGCGTGCTCTCCGGTGGTGAGAAGACGCGCCTGTCGCTCGCGCTGCTCGTCGTGTCCGCGGCCAACGTCCTGCTGCTCGACGAACCGACGAACAACCTCGACCCGGCCAGCCGCGAGGAGATCCTGGGCGCGCTGCGCGGCTACGAGGGCGCGGTCGTCCTCGTCAGCCACGACGACGGCGCCGTCGAGGCTCTCGAACCCGAACGTATCCTGCTGCTGCCCGATGGCGTCGAGGATCTGTGGGGCCCCGACTACGCCGACCTCATCTCGCTGGCCTGAGGAGCTCACATGTCCATGGGCGCCGGCTGGCAGATGATGCGCTCGATGTCACGCGACTCGAGCGTCAAGGATCAGCGTCTCGCCCCCGGCACGGTGCGCCGCGTGGCGGGCTACGCCCGCGGCTATCGCCGCACGATCGCGGCGTTCCTCGTCCTCGTCGTGCTCGACGCCGTCATGGTCGTCGCGTCACCGCTGCTGCTCAAGCACATCATCGACGACGGTGTCGTGCCGCGACATCGCGACGTCGTCGTGTGGCTCTCACTCGCCGTCGCGCTCGTCGCCGTGCTCAGCGCGGGCGTCACGATCACGCAGCGCTGGCTGTCGGCGCGCCTCGGCGAGGGTCTCATCTTCGACCTGCGCGCCGACGTGTTCCGCCACGTGCTCGCCCAACCCATCGCGTTCTTCACGCGGGCGCAGACGGGTGCCCTCGTCACGCGCATCAACTCTGACGTCGTCGGTGCGCAGCAGGCGTTCACGACGACGTTGTCGACGGTCGTCAGCAATGCCGTGAGCCTCGTCGTGCTGCTCGTCGCGATGACGTCCTTGTCATGGCAGCTGACGCTGGCCGCCCTCGTCCTCGTGCCGTTGTTCCTGCTGCCGACGCGCTTCCTCGGCCGCCGCCTGGCCGGTCTGACGCGCGAGCAGATGACGTTGAACGCCGAACTCGGCGCGCGGATGACGGAGCGGTTCAACGTCGCGGGTGCGCTGCTCGTCAAGCTCTTCGGGCGCCCGGACGAGGAATCGGCGCAGTACGACGCCCGCGCCGCACGCGTGCGCGACATCGGTGTCTCGATCGCCGCGCAACGCAGCATGTTCCTCGTCGCGCTCACCCTCATGGCCTCCCTCGCGACCGCGCTCGTCTACGGCCTCGGCGGGGTGCTCGCGGTCGACGGCGCGATGACGGTCGGCACCCTGCTCGCGCTCGCAGCGCTGCTCGGGCGCCTCTACGCACCACTGACGGCGCTGTCGAACGTCCGCGTCGACGTCATGGCCGCGATGGTCTCGTTCGAGCGCGTATTCGAGGTGCTCGATCTCGAACCGCTCGTGCGCGAATCACCCTCCGCCCGGGCGCTTCCTGACGGGCCACTGGGCGTGAGGTTCGACGACGTCACCTTCGCCTACCCGGACGCCGACGTCGTCTCGCTCGAATCCCTCGAGGCGAACGTGACGGGGGACAGACGCGGGGGAGAGGACGTGCTGCGCGGCATCGACCTCGACGTGCCCGCCGGGGCGCTCGTCGCGCTCGTCGGGCCCAGTGGCGCAGGCAAGACGACGCTGACGAACCTCGTGCCGCGTCTGTTCGACCCCACGTCCGGTGCCGTGCGCGTCGGCGGGCTCGACCTGCGCGAGGCGAGCCTCGCCTCCGTCCGCGACCGCATCGGCGTCGTGACGCAGGAGGCGCACATGTTCCACGACACCGTGCGCGCCAACCTCCTCTACGCCCGTCCCGACAGCACCGACGACGACCTGGAGAGCGCCCTCCGTGCCGCGCACGTGTGGAGCCTCGTCGAGCGGCTGCCGCTCGGGCTCGACACCGTCGTCGGCGATCGCGGACACCGCCTCTCCGGCGGGGAGAAGCAGCGCCTCGCCATCGCACGGCTGCTGCTCAAGGCGCCCGACGTCGTCATCCTCGACGAGGCGACCGCGCACCTCGACAGCGAGTCAGAAGCCGCGGTGCAGGCGGCACTCGCGAACGCGCTCGTCGGGCGGACGTCGTTCGTCATCGCCCACAGCCTCTCGACCGTGCGCGACGCAGACGTCATCGTGGTCCTCGAGGCCGGCCGCGTCGTGCAGACCGGCACGCACCGGGAGCTGCTCGCCACCGGTGGGCTCTACGCCCAGCTGCACGCGACCCAGTTCAAGGAGGACTGAGCGCGCTTCAGAGCGTGCGCAGCGCCCCGCCGTCGACGGGGATCGCGATGCCCGTGAGGTAGGACGCGGCCGGGCTCGTGACGAACGCGGCGACGCGGCCGAACTCCTCCGGCGTGCCGTAACGCCCCAGTGGGATGCCCGCCTCGGCTTCCGCCTTCGACGCCTCCGCATCTCCCGTACCGGCGTCGAGGCTCTTGACGCGGTCGGTGTCGATGCGCCCCGGCAGCAGGACGTTGACGCGCCCGCCGCGCGGGCCGTACTCGTCGGCGAGGGTCTTGGCCGCCATCGCGAGGCCTGGACGCAGCCCGTTGGAGATGGCGAGGCCCGGGATGGGCGACTTCACAGACGACGACAGCACGAGCGTCACCGCCATGCCCGAGGCGGGGTCGAAGGGCGTGTCGAGCACGGCGCGGGCCATGCGCAGCCCACCGAGGAAGACGCTCTCGAACGCGTCACGCCACTGCTGTTCGCTCGTGTCCTCGAGGCGGCCGGCGGGCGGGCCGCCGACGGAGATGACGGCGCCGTCGAGGCGTCCGTAGGCTTCCTGCGCCGTGGCGACGAGTCGCTGCGCAGCAGACTCGTCCGCGAGGTCGGCGACGACGGCGCGCACCCCCGCGGGCGAGTCGAGCCGCGCCGCGGCGTCGTCGATGCGCTCCTGATCGCGGGAGGCGATGACGAGGTCGGCACCGTCAGCGGCCAGCGCCTGCGCGCTCGCGAAGCCCAGGCCCGACGAGGCACCCGTGACGATGTAGCTACGGCCGTTCAGTCCACAATCCATGTCACCATCGTGGCACGTCCGGCGCGTGTGCGGAACACGCCGCCCGCCCCTCGTGAAGGGGACGCGCTCAGGCGTCCTCCTCGTCCCAGATGCGCTGCTTGCGCGGGCGGGGTTTCTTCGCGGGCTTCTTCGTCGGGCGCACGGGTGTCGTGGATCCGGTCTCTGTGAAACCTGTCGCCGAGGCGCTGTCACCGCCTGCCTCGGTGTCATGCGCCACCGGTGCCTCGTCCGCCAACTCCAGCGAGTCCAGGTACTCACGGCGTGCACGCAGCAGGACGAAGGCATACCCGGCGATCGCACCGAGCCACCACTGCAGCGCGTAGCTGAGGTTGATGCCGGCCGCGGAACCCTGCGACGGCCGGTCGAGCGCGGCGGGCCGCGGCGGTGTCGAGCCGTCGGCCAGCTTCTCCGAACGCATTCGGACGTACCCCTGCGCGAGCGTCGCGCCGGTGGCACGCTCCACGTCTGCGACGGAGATCGATGAGACCTGACCGTTCACCTCGGCGCGGCCCAACGACTTCTCGCTCGGGCGGACCCAGCCCGTCAGCGTCACCTCGCCCTTCGGTGCCTGCGGGATCGACGCGGGGCGCGCCGCGGTCTCGCCGTTCGCGACCCACCCGCGGTCGACGACGACCTTCATCCCGTCGACCTCGAACACGCCGAGCGTCTCGTATCCGAAATCGCCGCCGGGGCCGGGGCGGTTGCGCACCAAGAGTGGTTCGCCGACGTAGTGGCCGCGCCCGGTGACCTGCTTCCACTCGTCCGACTTCGCCGGCGCCCGCGAGGTGCTCAGCTCGCGGCTCATCGGGGTGGGGGTCGCGTCATAGTTGGCGTCGATGCGGTTCTGGATCGTGCTCTTGTCCTCCCAGCGCCCCCACTGCCAGAACCCGGCAATGACGCACAACGTCGCCCACAACGTGGCCACGAGGAGCCAGGTCAGCCAACGTCGGGTCGTGAGAAGTCTCAGCACCGCACCAGCCTATCGACGGGCGCTGAACGTCGCGTGAGCGGCCGCCTCAGCCGTCGGTGGCGCGCAGCTCGGCCGGCCGCACGGTGTCGCGGTGGAAACCGCGCATCGACAGGAACTCGCGCAGTGTCGGCTCGTGCTCGTCGCAGGCGAGCCACACCTTGCGCCGCTCGGGCGTGTGCAGCGTGGGGTTGTTCCAGCGCAGCGCCCAGGTTGCCTCGGCGCGGCAGCCCTTCGCGCTGCAGCGCAGCGCCGGAAATGCGGTGCCGGGTTCGTCACCGGGGGCGGAATCAGCGAGGTTCGCGCGCAGATCCATGGATCTCCTTGTGTGGCACCGGTGGTGGTGTGACGGCGCCCATCGTGTCGATGCGACGCTTGCCCGTCGCGTTCGCGAAGACGACGGCGACGTACGGCAGGATCGCGGCGAGGGCGAAGAACACGAGGCTGAGAGGGCGAAGGGGTGACCAGGTGAGGACGGCGGCGATGAAGCACACCGTCCTGATGCCCATCGAGATGAGATAGCCGCGAATGCGGCGGCGCTGATCGTCCTGCGCCGATTCGGGCAGGCTCGTGGCCGAGAGCCGTCGCTGCCCCTGATCCGCCATGGCCTCACTGTATTCGAGGGCCCCGGCTCGCCCGAAACGCCCCGGATTGGTCTACCCGGGGGTAGTCGATAGCGTGCGACGAAGAACACACCGCCTCATCCCGGAAGGTCCGCATGACCACCTCGCCCGAGACCACCAGCGCCCCGTCGCGCCGCCGCACCGTCCTCGTCACCGGGGGCAACCGCGGCATCGGGCTCGCCATCGCGCGACGCTTCCAGGCGCAGGGGGACGCCGTCGTCATCATGTCGCGCTCCGGTGAAGACGTCGAGGGCATCCCGGCCGTCACGGGTGACGTGACGAACTCCGAATCGGTCGACGCGGCGTTCGCGAAGGCCGCGCAGATCACCGGCGGGCCGATCGAGGTCGTCGTCGCCAACGCCGGTATCACCGACGACGGCCTGCTCATGCGCATGAGCGACGACTCCTTCGAGAACGTCGTCGACACCAACCTCGCCGGCGCCTTCCGCTGCGCTCGTGCGGCGTCGACGGGCATGATCCGGCGCAAGGGCGGGCGCATCATCTTCGTCTCCAGCGTCGTCGGCCTGTTCGGCTCCGCGGGCCAGACCAACTACAGCGCGTCGAAGGCCGGGCTCGTCGGCCTCGCCCGCTCCATCGCGCGTGAGCTCGGCGGGCGCGGCATCACCGCGAACGTCGTCGCGCCCGGCTTCATCGAGACCGACATGACGGCCGCACTGCCCGACGAGCGTCAGGCGGCGTACAAGGCGACGATCCCGGCGGGTCGGTTCGCGCAGCCCGACGAGGTCGCCGCGGCCGTCGCGTTCCTCGCCTCCGACGACTCGGCCTACATCAACGGCGCCGTCATCCCCGTCGACGGTGGCCTCGGCATGGGTCACTGACCGGCGGCCACCCGCCAGTCGCCCGCGCACGCACGCCCCCACTTCCGCACCATCACGAAAGGCCGGCCATGGGTCTGCTCGAAGGCAAGAAGCTCCTCATCACCGGTGTCCTCATGGACTCCTCGATCGCGTTCCACGTCGCGCGCATCGCGCAGGAGGAGGGCGCGCACGTCGTCCTCACGAGCTTCGGGCGCACGATGAAGATCACCCAGACGATCAGTCGGCGCCTGCCGCAACCCGTCGAGGTCGTCGAACTCGACGTGACGAACACCGAGCACCTCGACACGCTCGCCGAGCGTCTGCGCCCCCTCGTCGGCGAACTCGACGGCGTGCTGCACTCGATCGGCTTCGCGCCCCAGGGCGCGTTCGACTTCATGAGCGCGACGTGGGAGGACGTCTCGACGGCGCTGCACGCGTCCGCGTACTCGCTCAAGGCCCTCGCCGCCGCCTGCGAACCCCTCATGTCGCCGGGGGGCGCGATCGTCGGGCTGACGTTCGACGCGAAGTTCGCCTGGCCCGTCTACGACTGGATGGGCGTCGCCAAGGCGGCGTTCGAGTCGACCAACCGCTACCTCGCGCGCGACCTCGGCCCCAAGGGGCTGCGCAGCAACCTCGTCGCTGCCGGCCCGATCCGTACGACCGCCGCGAAGTCCATCCCGGGCTTCGAGCAGTTCGAGCAGACCTGGGACGAGCGCGCGCCGCTCGGGTGGAACGTCGGCGACCCGGTGCCCGCCGCGCGCGCCTGCGCGGCGCTACTGTCCGACTGGTTCCCGGCGACCACCGGCGAGATCGTCCACGTCGACGGCGGGGTGCACGCGATGGGGCAGTAGGACCAGGGCCGGCCTCGTCCAACCCGTGTCCCGTGGGTGCGCCCCGCTCGCCGGACGCCTACGCTTTCGCCCATGACTCCTGAACCGGCGCACGCGCGAGTCGAGTTGCTCGGCAACCGTGTTCTCGATGGCCCCAACCTCTACTTCACCCGTCAGGCGATCAAGACGACCCTCGACCTGGGGGCGTGGTGCGCGGCCCCCGAGGAGACAGTCTCCGCTGCGTTTCGGGCCCTCGATTCCCGCCGCCCAAAGATCGGCGAACCAGGCGGGCCCGTGCGCGACCGGTGCGTCATGCGCCTCGCGGAGGTCGTGACGCGTCAGATCGCTCAACTGAGCGGCACGGGCCGTCTTGGCGTGCGCGTGCGCCACGGGGAGGAGCCGGGCGAGTACGTCGTCGCCTTCCCGTGGAACCGGCGCGAACGTGGCCGTGCACTGGGGCGCGCCATCGCGCGTGCCCTCGACGATCTGCTCGACACCGAGCGCGCGAACGGCGCCTGTGTGCGCGCCGCCGCCGACGTGAGAGACGCCGAGCAGGGACCGCGCGAGACGCTGCCGCGGCCGCGCGTCCCCGTCATCTCGATCACCGGCACGAACGGCAAGACGACGACGACGCGCCTCGTCGCGCACATCGCGATGACGGCCGGGCGCACGACGGCGTGGAGCTCGACGGACGGCGTCCTCGTCATGGGTGAGCACATCGAGCACGGCGACTACTCCGGCCCGGCCGGCGCACAGGCCGTCCTCGCGACGCCGGGGCTCGAGGTCGCGGTGCTCGAGACCGCGCGCGGCGGGTTGCTCAACCGCGGCATGGGCGTGCCGTACAACGACGTCAGCGTCGTCACGAACGTCACGTCCGACCACCTCGGCAGCGGCGGCATCAACACCGTCGACCAGCTCGCCGAGGTCAAGGCGATCATCACGAAGGTGACGCGACCCTCCGGCTGGTGCGTGCTCAACGGGGACGACCCGCGCGTGTGGGCGATGCGCGTCGGCACCCCCGCCCAGCTCGTCGCGTTCACTCTCGACCCCAACGCCCCCTGCATCCGCGAGGTGCGCGCGGCGCGCGGCAAGGCGTTCACCGTCATCGACGGCTTCATCGCGTGCATCGAGGACGGCGGCATCGACATGCTCGTCAGCCTCGACGACGTACCGATGACGCTCGCCGGGCTGTCGCGCCACAACGTCGCCAACGCGCTCGCGGGAGCAGCGGGGGCGCTCGCGCTTGGCCTGCCGCGCAGCGCCGTCGTCCAGGGCCTCAAGACCTTCGCGCCCGACGCGACGCTCAACCCGGGGCGCATGAACGTCTACAGCCTCCCGCTCGGGGCAGATCAGCAAGCGAGCGTGATCATCGACATGGCGCACAACGAAGGTGGCCTCGAGGCCCTGCTCGACGTCGGCCGCGGCCTCGTCGCGCCCGGCTCGCGGCTGCTGCTCGGCCTCGGCACCGGCGGCGATCGCAGCGACGAGATCCTCGTCGCCCTCGGCGAACTCGCCGGGCGCGGCGCCGACGTCGTCCACGTCGTGCACAAGGAGCACTACCTGCGCGGTCGCACGATGGAGGACCTCGAGAAGCACCTGCGCGATGGGCTGTCGCATGTGGGCGCGCACGCGGAGGCGAGCCACGAGACCGAACTCGACGGTCTGCGTGGCTTGCTCGACGTTGCCCACGACGGTGACGTCGTCGCCGTCATGACGCACAGCCACCAGGCCGAACTGCACGCGTGGCTGCTCGAGCACGGCGCGACGACGGACGGCCCACGCGAGATCCGCCGCAAGGTGCGGGCCGCTCGCGGCAGCGGCGACGCCCCCATCGATTCGGTGCCCGACGAGGCACGCGACGACGTCCGTATCGCCATCGACGCGCTCGAACGAGCGGCGTCGCACGACACGTCACCGAGTGTCTTCGGCGACATGGCGACGAGCCTCAAGGCACTGCTCGAGTCACCCTGACGGCACGCTCGCCGAGGCGACCGGAACACGGACGAGCGCCCGCCACACGACGAACCCCGGCTGCGATCACACAGGATCGCGGCCGGGGTTCGTCGTGTGCCGGCGTCAGCTGCTGGGCAGGAGTTCGTCGATCACGTCGTCCTCGGGCGACTCGAACACGGCGTCGCGGCTGAAGTCGGGGTCGCCGGGGTGAGCGGCCTCGTCGGCGTGGGCGCCGGGCGTCGCGAGGTGCGTCAGGTCCTCGAGCGCGGCCATGACACGGGCGTGCTTGTCGGCGCAGATGACGACGAGGTCGCCGGCGCGCGCTGAGTCGATCGCCACCTGTGTCGCCTCGAGCTCGTCGAGCACCGTCTCGACGCTCGCGGCGCGTGCCTCACCCGAGTCGATCGCCTGCTGGGCACCTTCGGCGACGAGGGCTGCGGTCTCGCCGGGCGCGCGGCGCCGCAGGTTGTCGTCCTCACGGATGATGACGTGGTCGAACCACTTCGCGGCCAGTTCGCCCATCTCGCGGATGTCCTGGTCCCGTCGATCTCCGGCGGCGCCGACGACGACGGTGCGCCGCACGCGCGTCGACTTGTTCTTGCCGGCGACGTAGCGGTCGACGAACTCGCCGAGCAGCTGCAGACCGGCCGGGTTGTGGCAGTAATCGACGAACACCTCGGCGTGGTCGACCTCGATGCGGTTGAGGCGGCCGGGGGAGAGGTAGTAGCTCGTCGTGAACGTGCGCAGCCCCTGGCGGATGTCGTGCAGCGGGGCACCCGCGGCGAACGCGGCGCCGGCCGCGGCGAGGGCGTTGGCGACGTTCATGCGGGCGGCGCCGCTGAACGTGCTCGGCAGCAGGTGCGTCCACGCGAGCTGCATGGAGCGTCGGCCCTGCTTGAGGACGATCATCTCGCCCTTGTCCGTCGGCTCGAGCACGACGGCGCGGTCGCCACGCACGCAGCGCTCGTCGATGAACTGGCGCACGCGACTACCGGGCGCCTCCATCGAGAACCACACGATCGTGCCGCGGCACACGCGTCGCATGCGGCGCACGTACTCGTCGTCGGCGTTGAGGACGGCGAACCCGTCGCGCGGGACGGCCTCGACGATGACCTGCTTGACGTTCGCGAGATCTTCGAGCGAGTTGATGCCGCGCATGCCGAGGTGGTCGCTCTGGATGTTGGTGACGACGGCGATGTCGTTGCGGTCGTAGCCGAGGCCCTCGCGCAGGATGCCGCCGCGTGCCACCTCGAGCACCGCGAAGTCGACGCGCGGGTTCTGCAGCACCATCTTCGCCGACTTGGGGCCGGAAGCATCACGCGTGATGAGCAGGCGTTCGTCGATGACGATGCCGTCGGTCGAGGTCATGCCGACCTTCTTGCCGAGGCCCTTCATGATGTGCGCGAGCATCCGCGACGTCGTCGTCTTGCCGTTCGTGCCGGTGACGGCGACGATCGGAACGCGCGAGGGCGAGCCGGGCGGGAACAGCAGGTCGACGACCGGCTTGGCGATGAACTGCGGCTCACCGACCGTCGGGTGGGTGTGCATGCGGAAACCGGGCGCGGCGTTGACCTCGCAGATCGCGCCGCCGGTCTCACGTACAGGGACGGTGATGTCGGGGCAGATGAAGTCGATGCCCGCGACATCGAGGCCGATGAGGCGCGCGGCCTCCTCGGCGATCTCGACATTGTCGGGATGCGCGTCCATGGTGCGGTCGATCGAGATGCCCCCGGTCGACATGTTGCCCGTCAGCGCGAGCTTCACCGTCTCGCCCTCGGGCACGACGGCGTCCATCGCGTAGCCCTGGTCGGCGACGAGGTCGCGGGCGGCGTCGTCGACCTTGATCTTCGTCAGCACCTTCTCGTGCCCGTAGCCGCGCCGCGGGTCGGCGTTCGTCAGTTCGATGAGCTCGTCGACGGTGTGCTCGCCGTCACCGACGACGTGCGCGGGCACGCGTTCGGCGATGGCCGCCATCCTGCCGTCGATGATGAGGCAGCGGTAGTCCTTGCCGGTGACGAACGACTCGACCTGCAGCACGCCGCGCCGGCTCTGCGCCATCGCGATGTCGTAGGCCTCGCTGACGGCCTCGTCGTCGGTGAGGTCCAAGCACACGCCGCGGCCGTGGTTGCCGTCGAGCGGCTTGACGACGACGGGGAAGCCGATCTCGCGAGCCGCCTGGATCGCGCCCTCACGCGTGCGCACGACCTCCGACTTCGGCACCGGCAGCCCGGCCGAGCCGAGCAGGTCGAGCGTCAGGCTCTTGTCGCACGCAATGTCGACGGCGAGGGCCGACGTGCGGCTCGTCATCGTCGCGCGGATGCGTTGGGCGTGCACGCCCTGGCCGAGCTGAACGAGGGAGGCGCCGTTGAGGCGCGTCCACGGGATGTCGCGGCTGACGGCCTCGTCGATGATCGCCTGCGTCGACGGGCCGAACGCGCGGCGCTGCACGAGAGCGTGGAACGTCTCGAGCGCGGCCTCGACGTCGAAGCCGTCCTCGGGGTGCACGACGTGGTTGACGATGCGCACGGCGAGCTGGCCGGCGGCAGTGCCGACGCTCTCCTCGAGGTAGGCGTAGACGACGTTGTAGCGCCCCTCCTCGCCCTTGACTCCGCGCGTCTTGCCGCGGCGCACGTCGTGCCCGGCCTCCTGCTGCAGCTGCAGCGCGAGGTGCTCGGCGACGTGGCCGAGCCAGGTGCCCTCGTGGAGGCGCTCGACGAAGCCGCCCTCCTTGCCACGCGAGCACGAGTGGTGCTGCAGGCCGGGGAAGAGTTCGACGAGGCGATCCGCGAAGCCGGGGATCGCGTGCGTCGGGTAGTACTCGAGCACGCCGAGATCGACGACGAGGTGGATCGCGGGGTCGTAGGACCACACGTTCGGGCCGCGGTAGACGCGCGTGCTGACGATGCGCAGCGACGGCTCGATGGGGCCCGGTGCCTGCGGGATGTCGATGACGGTCATGTTCTGTTCTTCCCCTCGAAACGACGTGGACGCGATCAGTGACGCAGCGCGGCGGCAGCGGTCGCGGTGTCGTGCTGGTCCTTCGCCGCGGTGACCGCTACGTCGGCGTGCTGTTCGACGAACTCGGTCAGCGTGGCCGTCTCCAGGTCGAAGGTCGCCCCGTAGGGCAGCGAGTGCACGACGGCACCGGTGACGAGCAGCGGCGCGTCGCGGCGTGCCTCGTGTGCGTCCGTCTGCGCCATGCGCGCGTCGACGACGAATACGGCGCCGGAGCCGATGATCGTCATCTCCCGTCCGTTCGTGATCTCCGCGGCGGTGTCCTCGTCGATGCCCATGCCGAGCAGGCTCGGTGAGCCGGCGACGAGGGAGAGCAGGCGCCCGTAACGCGAGCGCTGGTCGAAGTGCTGGTCGATGATGACGCCCGGCACGAGGCCGAGGCCCTGCGTCAGCTGGCTCGCGCGCTGACGGGGCGTCACGCCCTCCTCGCCCATCGAGATCATGAACTGGCTCATGATCGACGCGCCGGCGCTCGTGCCGGCGATGACGGCGCCGCGCTCGTGGGCGCGCAGGATGGCCTTGCCGAGGGGCGTGCCGACGATGAGCTGGCTCAGCTTGAGCTGGTTGCCGCCGGAGATGAAGATGCCGCTCGCGGCGTCGATGCGCTCGGCGAGTTCTTCTGAGGATGAGTCGACGCGCGACTGCGGGTCGACGCTGCCCACGCTCGGGCAGCCGAGGCGTGTGAAGACGGTCGAGTACACCTCGATGACCTCGTCCGCCATCGACGATGCCGTCGGGATGACGACGATGTTCGACTTGCGGCCGCCGGCGAGGCGCACGAAGCGGCGCAGGATGGTCACACGGCCGATCTTGTCCTCGGCGCCGCCGATGATGAGCAGGGAGCGTCGGGGGTCGCTACGTTCAGGCATGCGCCATATGTTAGGCGTCACGCTGCGTCGCCGCAGCGGCGTCCACGTCCGTCACGTCGAGCATGACGGTCGCACCATCGGGCGTCTCGAGCGCGTCGAAGTCGTCGGCTTCCTCGATGTCGTCGCGGCTGATGCCGAGGAAGAACAGGACACTGTCGAGGTATGGGACGTTGACAGAGGCGTCCGCCTGCGCCCGCACGACGGGCTTGGCGTTGAACGCGATGCCGAGGCCCGCGAGGGCGAGCATGTCGAGGTCGTTGGCGCCGTCGCCGATCGCCACGGTGCGCTCCAGCGGCAGGTGCTCGGCCTCGGCGAACGCGGCGAGCGCACGTGCCTTTCCCTCGCGGTCGACGACGTCGCCGAGGACGCGCCCGGTCAGGGCGCCGTCGACGATCTCAAGGGTGTTGGCGCGCGCGTGGTCGATGCCGAGGGAGGCGGCGAGCGGCGCGACAACCTCGATGAAGCCGCCGGAGACGACGCCGACGGTGAAGCCGAGCCGCTTGAGGGTGCGCACGAGCGTGCGGGCGCCGGGCGTGAGGCGGATCTCGGCGCGCACCTCGTCGAGCACGCTCGCGGGCAGCCCCGCGAGGGCCTCGACGCGCTCGTGCAGCGATTCGGCGAAGTCGATCTCGCCGCGCATGGCGCGCTCGGTCACCTCCGCCACCTCGGCCTCGCGGCCCGCGCGGGCGGCGAGCAGTTCGATGACCTCGTCCTGGATGAGCGTCGAATCGACGTCGAGGACGACGAGTCGGCGGCCACGGCGCGCGAGCCCGGCCTCGGCGACGCTCGCGTCACACCCCGTCTCGTGCGAGGCCTCGAGCACCCGGCGGCGCAGCTCGACGACCTCGACGCCCGAGACGTCGAGCTCGATCGCGGTGACCGGCGTGCGCGCGAGGCGGCGCACGCGGTCGATGTTGCCGCCGTGGTGGACGACCTCGGCCGAGATCTCCGCGAGGGCCTCGGCGGGCAGCGTCGGTGCGAGCAGCGTGACGACGGCGCGTCCGGGCAGGCGCACGACGTCGTCGCTCATGCCCTCGGCGAGCGTCAGGGCGAGCGAGCGCAGGCGGGCGAGGCGCCTCATCTCGAGGACGAGTTCGTCGGGTTCGGCTGCGCTGACGAGGAACGACAGCGTGATGCCACCGCCGAGGACGGCCTGGCCGACGTCGACGATCTCGACGCCGAACTTCGTCATCGCGTCGGTGAGCTCGTGGAACAGCCCGGGGGAGTCGGTGCCCTGGAACGTCAGGCCCAACAGGTCGGTACGGCGCGCGTCGTTGTTCACCCCTCATTCATAGCGTGAAGGCGCCGCGCTCGCATCCGGTGTTCACGACGTGAGGCCGACCCGCGCGCGAGCGCGAATCGGCCTCACCCCCAGGGGCGTAGCTCGATCAGGGGGTCACGACGGTGCCCTTGCCGACGACGACGATGCCGGAGTCGGTGACGGTGAAGCCGCGGGCGCGGTCGGCGTCGTGGTCGATGCCGATGTGGGTGCCCTCGGGCAGCGTCACGTCCTTGTCGATGATGGCGCGGCGCACGATGCACGAGCGTCCGACCTTGACGCCGTCGAGCAGGATCGAGGAGTCGATGTCGCTGAACGAGCGCACGACGACGTTGGGCGAGAGCACCGAGTGGCTGACCGTCGCGCCGGAGATGATGCAGCCGGGGGAGACGATCGAGTCGACGGCGGTGCCGGTGCGCCCGTGGCTGCCATGGACGAACTTCGCGGGCGGCAGGCTCATGCCGGACGTCGTGTGGATCGGCCAGCGGTCGTTGTAGAGGTTGAAGATCGGGTGGATCGAGACGAGGTCCATGTGGGCGTCGAAGTAGGAGTCGATCGTGCCGACGTCGCGCCAGTACCCGCGGTCGCGATCCTCCGCGCCGGGGATCTCGTTGTCCTTGAAGTCGTAGACGAACGCCTCACCCCGCTCGACGAAGGCGGGGATGATGTCGCCGCCCATGTCGTGCTTGCTGTCCTCCAGGTCGGCATCACGTGTGACCGCCTCGATGAGCGCGTCGGTGGAGAAGACGTAGTTGCCCATCGAGGCGAGCACCTCGTCGGGGCTGTCCGGCAGCCCCTGCGGGTCGGTGGGCTTTTCGAGGAAGGCGCGGATGCGCGGCGGGTTCTGCGGGTCGACGTCGATGACGCCGAACTGGTCGGCGAGCGAGATCGGCTGACGGATCGCGGCGACGCTCGCCTTCGCACCCGAGGCGATGTGCGCATCAACCATGTCGGCGAAGTCCATGCGGTAGACGTGGTCGGCACCGACGACGACGACGTAGTCGGGCTTCTCGTCGTGGATGAGGTTGAGGCTCTGGTAGATCGCGTCGGCCGAACCGAGGTACCAGTTCTTGCCGACACGCTGCTGCGCGGGCACCGGCGTCACGTAGTTGCCGAGCAGGGAGCTCATGCGCCACGTCGTGGTGACGTGACGATCGAGGCTGTGCGACTTGTACTGCGTCAGCACGACGATGTGCAGGTAGTTCGAGTTGACGAGGTTGCTCAGCGCGAAGTCGATGAGGCGGTAGATGCCACCGAACGGCACGGCGGGCTTGGCCCGGTCCGCCGTCAGCGGCATGAGACGTTTGCCCTCGCCGCCGGCGAGGACGATGGCCAGAATCTTGGGGCCTCCACGGTTTGGCATGTGACGAGAATATGCCCCGACGTGGCTTCCCTCACACCCCCCGGCGCGGATAACGTTCATGGGGTGAGAGTCGACATCCTGACCAAGGAATATCCGCCCAACATCTACGGCGGGGCCGGCGTGCACGTGGCCGAGCTCGTCAAGGCGCTGCGCAGCAGCGGAATCGACACCCAGGTCCGCGCGTTCGGCGAACCGATCGACGAGCCGGGCACGCAGGGCTTTCCCGACCTTCCCGAACTCGCCGACGCGAACGGCGCCCTCAAGACTCTCGGCGTCGACCTGACGATGGTGCCCGCCGTCGCCGGCGCTGACGTCGTGCACTCGCACACCTGGTACGCCAACTTCGCCGGCCACCTCTCCTCGATGCTCCACGGCATCCCGCACGTCGTGAGCGCGCACAGCCTCGAGCCGATGCGGCCATGGAAGGCCGAACAGCTCGGCGGCGGCTACGCGATCTCCTCCTTCATCGAACGCACCGCCTACGAGGGCGCGGCCGCCGTCATCGCCGTCTCCGAGGGGATGCGCAAGGACGTCCTCGCGAGCTACCCGCAGCTCGACCCGGCGAAGGTCCATGTCGTCCACAACGGCATCGACGCACAGGCCTGGGCGCCTGACCACAGCGACGCCGCCCTCGAGATCGCGCGCCGTCATGGGGTCGACCGCGAGCGCCCGAGCATCGTGTTCGTCGGGCGCATCACGCGTCAGAAGGGCGTGCCGTTCCTGCTGCGTGCGATGCGTCAGGTGCCTGCGAACGTGCAGCTCGTGTTCTGCGCGGGCGCGCCCGACACCCCCGAGATCCTCGCCGAGGTCGAGGGCCTCATCGACCAGCTGCGCGCCGAGCGCGACGGCGTCGTGTGGATTCCCGACATGCTGCCGCGCGAGGAGGTCGTCGCGCTGCTGTCGCAGGCCACGACGTTCGTCTGCCCGTCGGTGTACGAACCCCTCGGCATCGTGAACCTCGAGGCGATGGCGTGCGAAGCGGCCGTCGTCGCAACCGCGACCGGCGGCATCCCCGAGGTCGTCGTCGACGGCGAGACGGGCTGGCTCGTGCCGATCGAGCAGGTGAACGACGGAACCGGTACGCCCGTCGACCCCGATACGTTCGTCGCCGATCTGGCGCGCGCCCTCACCGAGGCGACCTCCGACGTCGAAGAGGCCCGCCGACGGGGTCGAGCCGGGCGTCAGCGCGCCGTCGAGCACTTCGGGTGGGACGCGATCGCCGAGCGCACCCAGCAGGTCTACGCGACGGTGCTCGAAGGCTCCCGTACGGCCTGATACGTCATTGCCGGAGACACGCCGCTCTGAGCACACCGCAACGCGCGATCAACGCTGCCCGTCCTCATCGAGGGCGGGCAGCGTCGTGTGCGAGGCCGATCGCAGCCGCCGTCGCGGCCTGTGCGAGAGCGAGTTCGGCCTCGTCGAGCAGGGAGCGCAGCGTGCGCTCGCGCACTGCGACGCTACCCGCGTCGAGGCCGCCGCTCGTCGTCAGTGCCTCGTCGAGGGCGGCGACGACGAGGCCGGCCGTCGTGATGATGCGCCGCGCTCGCGGGTGCAGGCCCGGTGGCAACGCCCAGCGCGCGCCGTCGAGGCGTTCGTCGACGCGCTCGCGGGCCGAGGAGCCGAGGAACGGTGCGATCTGCAGGGATTCGAGCACCCCGACATGCGCCAGCAACGCCTCGCGGAAGCGCCGGTCGATGTCGGCCAGGGCGAGTGCCTCGAGGCGGTGGATCGGAACCGGGTCGCTGTCGTGCGGTTCGAGCGTGAGCTTGAGGCCCTCGTCACCAGCCGGCCCGTAATACTCCAGCCGCGGCACGAGAACCCCGCCGAGCGACGGCACGAACAGGCATTCTCCGGCTTCTATCGCAGCCTGCGTCGCGGGTCCGCCGGGCGGCAGCAAACCGCCGTGGACGCCCGGGCGGGGCAGGTCGACGCAGACGATGCGTTCGCCGAGGTCACGCCACAGTTCGAGGCGCGGCAGGCCACCCTCGACGGCGTCGACGTCGGGCAGCGCGGCGCCGATCGCCTCGCTGAGCGGGCGATCGGCGGCGATGGCGTGCGTGGCCCACAGGGCCAGGCGCACGGAGGCAGGTAGTTCGTACACGATCGCCCAGCCTAGTGGCGTCGGGTCAGTGCGCCAGAGCCGACGGAAGGTGCTTGCGCGAGAACATCAGGACGACGCCGAGGCTCAGCGCGGCGAGCACGACGCCACCGACGAACATCACGGGGTAGCTCAGCCAGTGGCTGACGACGGCGAGCCCGGCGGGCACGAAGAAGCCGAGGTAGGTGATCGAATAGTAGACAGCCGTCAGTCCCGCGAGGTCCTCGGGACCGGCGATGCGCTGCACCTCCTGCAGGCCGGAGACGAGCAGCATGCCGTAGGCGAGACCGAGGACGGCGGCCGCGACGAGCGCGAGCCACGGGCTGACGAGGCGCGCTGCAAGTGCGGCGATGCCGAGGCCGGGCAGCGTCATCGTCAGGGCGATGATGATGGCGCGCGCGGAGCTGACGTCGTCGAAGCGCTTGCCGACCTGCTGGATGAACAGCCCGCAGCCGAGCGCGACGAGGCACAGCAGGCCCGAGAAGGCGATGCCGAACGAGCCGGTGCGATCACCCATGACGGCGGGCAGCACGGCATAGGCGCATCCCGCGCAGCCGAACACCCACGGCGCCATCGGCAGGACGACGAACAGGAAGCGACGGTGGCCCGCAGCGGGCACGCGCAGGTCGTCGAGAAAGCGTCCCGGCATCTCTTGGTCAGCATGCGTCTCGGGGGCGCGCGTCAGGAGCACGAAGCTCGCCGCCGCGATGACGAGGTGGACGAGGTAGCACAGCTCCGCGGGAAGCGGCGCGAACTGGGCAAGCGCCGCGGCGGTGGCGGCGCCGAGCGCGAAGCCGGCCGTCAGGCTGATGGACGCGCGACGCGCGCCCGCGGCGGCGTCGGCCTCGGCGTCGAACGGGGGGCTCGACAGCTCTTTGATCCACGAGCCGCCGACGACCATCGCGAGCCCGAGCGCCAGGCCGGAGAAGATGCGGCCGACGAAGAGCACGGCCGGCGAGCCGGAGCCGACGGCGAGCAGCACCGACGCGATGATCGCGAGGATCGGCGCGGGCAGCATGAGCGGGCGACGGCCCCAGCGGTCCGAGGCCGGCCCGCCGAGCAGCAGCGCGGGCATGATGCCGAGGACGTACGCACCGAGCAGCAGGTCGACGGCGCCCGTCGAGAGCGCGTCGATGTCACGGTAGAGCCCGAGCAGCGGCGTGAACTGGTTGCCACCCCACGCGACGGTGAACATCGCCGCCCCGACCGGCAGCCAGGGGGCACGCGCGCCCCCGGCGCCGGCGTGCTCGGGGGTGTCGACGCTCGTCGTGACGCGTTCGTGGCTGGTGGTGCGGGTCGGGGTGTCGAGTGACACGCGGGGGCCTTTCGTCGGGTGTGGGTGAGTGGGGTGAACTCGGGCGGTCGGAAGGCTCAGGGGAGCAGTCCGTCGTAGGAGTGGTGCAGGTGCGCCGTCAGCTCCTGCTCGAAACCGGTCGCGTCGCCCGCGGCGACGAGGTCGACGAGGCGGGCGTGGGCGGTGAGGACGTCGCGGCATCGGCGGTCGTCCTTCCACAGGATGCGCGCGGCCATGCGGCGCTGACGTTCGCCGAGACGCTCGTAGAACTCGGTGAGGATGGCGTTGCCGCCGGCGGCGACGAGGTGGGTGTGGAAGACGCAGTCGGTCTCGGTGAAGTCGTCGTGGTCGCCGGTTTCGAGGCTCTGGCGCTGACGGCGCAGGATCTCGCCGAGATCGATGGCGACGTCGCGGTGCTCCTGCGCCTCGACGACGCTGCGCGCCGCACGCGACTCCACCGCGATGCGCGCCTCGACGACGTCACGCACCTCGCGCGGTTCGACTGCGCGCACGAGGGCGCCGCGCTTGGGGTACAGCGTCATCCACCCCTCGGCCTGCAGCCGGACGAACGCCTCGCGCACGGGGGTGCGGGAGACCTCGAGCAGTTCCGAGATCTCGCCCTCGCTGATGAGGGCGCCACCGGCGATCGAGCCGTCGAGGATGCGGCCCTTCACCTCGCGGTAGACCGCGTCGGCCGCGGAGATCTTCGGCTCGCTCATGCTCGCTCCTCGTTCGGGTGGTCGGTCTGCCGCCCACGGTGCTAGGCGTTCGACGCAACATAGATACAAGTTGTAGCTTACACCCGTGTCGGTTGGACGCCAGGCGCGTCCACGACGTCATCCGTGCCGTGTCGCGTGGCATTCGACCCCGTCGAGTCAGTAGGGTCACGGGTATGAGCGATGTGTTGTCCTTCTCCGGGATCGGTGTCACGCGCGGCGCGCAGAAGCTGCTCGACGACGTCTCGTGGGAGGTGGAGGAAGGCGAGCGCTGGGTCGTCGTCGGCCCCAACGGCGCCGGCAAGTCGACACTGCTCAACGTCGCCGCCGGTCGCATGCATCCCTCGACGGGCGTCGCCGGCATCCTCGGCGAAGTGCTCGGCGCCGTCGACGTGTTCGAGCTTCGCCCCCGCATCGGCCTCGCGACGGCGGCCCTCGCCGAGCGCATCCCCGCCGGTGAGAAGGTCTCCGACGTCGTCGTCACCGCGAGCTACGGCATGGTGGGACGCTGGCGTGAGAAGTACGACAGCTTCGACCACGAACGCGCACGCGAGCTGCTCGACGACCTCGGCGCCGCGCACCTCGCCGAGCGTCGCTTCGGCACGCTGAGCGAGGGGGAGCGCAAGCGCGTCCTCATCGCCCGCGCCCTCATGACCGACCCCGAGCTCATGCTGCTCGACGAGCCCGCTGCCGGGCTCGACCTCGGTGCCCGCGAAGACCTCGTGCAGCGCCTCACCGCGCTCGCCGAGGACGTCGACGCACCGGCGCTCGTGCTCGTCACCCACCACGTCGAGGAGATCCCGCCGGGCTTCACCGACATCCTCATGCTGCGCGAGGGCCGCGTCGTCGCCGCCGGCCCGATCGAGTCGACACTGACGGCCGAGAACCTCTCGGAGACGTTCGGTCTCGCGCTCGAGCTCGATCGTCACGGTGAGCGCTGGAGCGCCCGCGCCGCGCAGGCCTGATCGCCGGTGCCGATCCGCATCACCTCACCCGACGACGACCGCGTCGCCGACTACTTCCGCCTCACCGACGTCGCGCTGCGCAAGAAGCTCGAAACCGAGCGCGGCCTCTACATCGCCGAGAGCGAGAAGGTCATCCGCCGCGCCCTCGCGCGCGGCGACCGTCCCCGCAGCTTCCTCATGGGCCAGCGCTGGCTCGACGACCTCGCCGACATCGTCGCGGACGCCGAGGCCGCCGACGTCCCCGTGTACGTGGGGGAGGCCGACGTCATTGAGTCGATGACGGGTTTCCATCTGCACCGCGGGGCTCTCGCGTCGATGAACCGCCCCGCGCTGGCCTCGCCCGAAGAACTGCTGCGTGACGCGCGGCGCGTCGTCGTGCTCGAGGACATCGTCGATCACACGAACGTCGGTGCCATCTTCCGATCGGCCGCGGCGCTCGGCGTCGACGCCGTCCTCGTCACCCCGCGCTGCGCAGATCCGCTGTACCGCCGCTCGGTGCGCGTGTCGATGGGCACCGTGTTCCAGGTGCCGTGGACGCGCATCGACCCGTGGCCCGGCTCGGTGACGCGACTTCAGGAGGCCGGATGGACGGTCGCCGCGATGGCGCTGGCTGGCGATTCCGTAACGCTTGACGAACTCGCGGCGCGTGAGCCCGAACGCCTCGCGCTCGTCATGGGCACCGAGGGCGACGGCCTCGGAACGCGAACGGTCGCCGCGTGCGACGTCACCGTCCGCATCCCGATGACAGGCGGCGTCGACTCGCTCAACGTCGCGGCCGCCAGCGCCGTCGCGATGTACACGCTACGCATGTGACGGGGCGCGCCGAGGCCCCGACGTCGACGAGCATCCACTCGTGGTCATCGGGGCCTCGTGCTGTGTCGGCTGGCAGCCGCTGAGATCAGTGGCCGGGACGATCAGTGACCGTAGAGGCCCGTCGTGACGCCGCGTGCGACGGTCTGGAAGACGGCGTTGAAGCTGAGGACGGCGGGCGTGACCGAGTCGTCGATCGCGAGAGGGTCACCCTCGATCGCGTGGACCGCGAACATGTATCGGTGCTTGCCGTCACCTTCGGGCGGGCACGGCCCCATCCAGCCCTTGACGCCGCCATCACCGGCGACGTGGAAGGCGCCCTCGGGCAACGCGGCGTCACCCGATCCGGCGCCTTCGGCGAGTTCGGTGACGTCCGCCGGGATGCCTGCGATCGCCCAGTGCCAGAAGCCCGACGGGGTCGGCGCGTCCGGGTCGAAGCAGGTGACGACGTACGACGTCGTCGTCTCCGGCGCACCGCTCCACGACAGCTGCGGCGAGACGTTCTGCCCGTTCACGCCCCAGCCGTCGTAGACATACGTCTCGGTGAGGTCGCCGCCGTCGCTGAAGCTCGTGCTCGTGACGGTGAGGGCCGGGAACACCGGCAGGTGGTCGTAGGGGTTGGGCGCAGTGGTTCGTTCGATGCTCATGGTTCGACCCTACCGACCGCGCCCCAGGATTGAGCGGGTATGGGCCTGAGCCAGCTCAGCGCACGAGCCGGTCGACGAGACGTTCGAGGGTGGCGCCCGGGTCGTTGCTGACCCCGCCGTGCATCGGGCCCGGCTGGACGATCGTCGAACGCGGCGCGCTGATCCAGCCGAAGCGTTGCCCCAGCTTCGGCAGGTCAGGGCGCCCGGGGCACGGCTCGCCGCGCACGTCGGCGCACAGCGAGGCGAGCGACTGCTCGACGTCTGCGGCGGCGAGCGTCGGAGCGAAGGCGGCGAGGCGGGTCGCGTCGAGGTGGAAACGGGCGTCGAGGAAATCGGCCATCTGCGCGTAGAGCGCGACGCCGACGTTGAGGAACTCCTCGCGCTCGATCGACGGCACGAGACGCAGCACGACGTACTGGTAGCCGACGCTCATCGCATCTCACCCGCGAACGCCGGCGACCATGCTTGCGGGGCGGCGAGGCGCGCGAGCAGGTTCTCGACGTAGGCGGCGCGCACGTCGTCGGCGTGCGGCATCGACTCACTCGTCTCGAGCCATTCGTCGGGCACGAGCGTCAGGATCTCGCGCAACAGGCCAGGGGTGACGAGCGCAGCAAGACGCTCGTGTGCGGCCGCTGCGGCCGCGGGCGAGGGGTCGACCACCCCGGCCATGATGTGGGAGCCCAGATCGAAGCGCTGCGCCGCGAAACGCTCCGGGTGGGAGCCCTTCGACGGCCACGAGTAGTGGAAGTACAGCGCCGCACCGTGGTCGATGCACCACGTCTGCCCGTGCCAGCGCACGAGGTTCGGGTTGTGCGGGGTCCGGTCGATGTTCGCGGTGAACGCATCGAGCCACAGGATCGTGGCGGCCTCGTCGGCGGGCGGCGGGATGGAGCCGTCATAGGCGAAGGCGCCCGGCAGCAGGTCGACGCCGAGGTTGAGCCCGACGCTCGCCGTCAGCAGATCTTGCACCTCCTCGTCGGCCTCGTACTTCGCGATGGCCTCCGGCAGCTCGACGAGCTCGAGCTCGGGCACCCGCAGGCCGAGCGCACGGGCGAGTTCGCCGACGACGACCTCGGCGACGAGCACCTTGAGCCCCTGGCCGGCTCCGCGGAACTTGACGACCCACGTGCCGAGGTCGGAACCCTCGACGACGCCGGGCAGCGAGCCGCCCTCACGCAGGGGGACGACGAAGCGCGTCGCCTCGATCTGTTGCAGCACCGCGTCAGCCTAGCGGGATTAGGCTGGTGGACATGGAACTCGTCTACCCTCCCGTTCTCGCCATTGCGCGCAGCCTCTTCGCCGCGCAGGGGCTCAAGTTCACCCTCGTCGGCTCCGAGAACCTGCCGCGCACCGGTGGCGCCGTCGTCATGATGAACCACTTGTCGTACATGGACTTCACGTACGCGGGCTTCCCGGCGATCAAGCAGCGCCGCGTCATCCGATTCATGGCGAAGAAGGAGGTCTTCGACCACAAGATCTCGGGCCCGCTCATGCGCGGCATGAAGCACATCGCCGTCGAGCGCGGCAACGGCGCGCAGAGCTACCGCGACGCCGTCGCTGCCCTGAAGCGCGGCGAGCTCGTCGGCATCTTCCCGGAGGAGACGATCTCCCGCTCATTCGAGCTCAAGTCCTTCAAGACCGGCGGCGTGCGCATGGCGCAGGAGGCCGGGGTGCCGATCGTGCCGATGATCCTGTGGGGTTCGCAGCGTGTGTGGACGAAGGGCAAGCCGAAGCGTCTCGGGCGCACGAACACGCCGATCACCGTCGCCGTCGGTGAGCCGATGACGTACGACGAGACGCTCAGCCCCGAGGAGAACACGCAGCGCGTCAAGGACGCGATGCAGAAGCTGCTCGACGCGGCACGCGCGAATTACCCGACGCTGAGCGGCGCCGACCTCGAGTTCCTGCCCGCCTCCATGGGTGGCACCGCGCCGACGCTCGAGGAGGCCGAGGCCGACGACGCCCGCATCGCCGCCGAGCGGCGTCGCAAGCGTGCCGAGAAGGCTGCGGCTGCGTCCTCGTCGCAGGGCTGAATCCGCGTCGTTCTGGGGTTGTCGGTGTCTCGTGCCACAGTTCGTCCCATGAACGCTGAACAGGACACCGGCTTCGACGCCGTCGCCTCCTCCGTGCTGCACGCCCTGGCCGGGCCGGACGCCCGCCTGCGCGACGATCAGCGCGTCGCGGTCGAGGCGCTCGGTCGGCCGGGCGCGCGCGTCGTCGTCGTCCAGGCGACGGGGTGGGGCAAGTCGGCCGTCTACTGGGTGGCGACGGCGATCGCCCGCAGCCGCGGCGCGGGCCCGACGCTGGTCGTCTCGCCGCTGCTCAGCCTCATGCGCGACCAGGTGGCCGCGGCCGAGCGTGCGGGGTTGCGGGCCGCTGCGATCCATTCCGGCAACCTCGACGCCTGGGGCGCCATCGAGCAGGCCGTGACGGCCGGACAGCTCGACGTGCTGCTCGTCTCGCCCGAGCGGCTCGCGAACCCGACGTTCGGTGAACGCGTCATGCGTTCGCTCGCGGGTGATCTGGGGCTGCTCGTCATCGACGAAGCGCACGCCCTGTCCGACTGGGGGCACGACTTCCGCCCCGACTACCGCCGCGTCGCCGACGTCCTGACGACGCTCAACCCGGCGACACCCGTGCTCGCGACGACGGCGACGGCCAACGAGCGCGTCACCGAGGATCTGGCGCAGCAGCTGGGGGAGGCCTCCCTCGTGCTGCGGGGGCCTCTCGCCCGCTCGTCGCTGCACCTCGCGGTGCTGCCGGAGATGACGGCGTTGCAGCGCTACGCGTGGGTCGTCGACCATCTCGCGTCACTGCCGGGCAGTGGCATCGTCTACACCCTGACGGTCGCGGACGCCGAACGTCTCGCGGCGGCTGTGACGGCCGCGCACGGTGACGAGCTGCCTGTCGCTGCGTACACCGGTCAGCTCGAGGCCGCTCAGCGAGAACAGCTCGAGGACGATCTGCGCCACAACCGTGTCAAGGCGCTCATCGCGACGTCAGCGCTCGGGATGGGCTACGACAAGCCCGACCTCGGTTTCGTCGTCCACCTCGGCGCGCCGGCGTCACCGGTGTCGTACTACCAGCACATCGGGCGTGCGGGCCGTGCCATCGACTCGGCCGTCGTCGCGCTGCTGCCCGCCGCGGGCGACGAGAACATCTGGGAGTACTTCGCGACGGCGACGATCCCGAAGAAGGAGCAGGTCGCGACGCTCCTGACCGCACTGCAGGCCGCGGCCGAGCCGATGAGCGTCGTGGCCCTCGACGCGGAGACGGGCCTGCGACGCAACCGGGTCGAGCTGCTGCTCAAGCAACTCGCCGTCGACGGCGTCGTCGAGCGCACCCCCGACGGCTGGCGCGCCACCGGCGTCGAGTGGAGCTTCGACGAGGAGCACTACGCGGGCGTCATCGCGACGCGGGAGCGCGAGGCCGACATCATGCGCCGCTACATCGCCGGCGCCCAGTGCCTCATGAAGCTTCTGCGCACGGCCCTCGACGACCCCGAGGCCGCCGACTGCGGCCAGTGCTCGGTCTGCCTGGGCCACCTGCCCGAGCCGCTGACGACGGACATCGACCCCGCGACGCTCGAACGCATCGCGGCGGTGCTGCGCGCCGAGACCATCACCCTCGAACCGCGGAAGATGTGGCCCGGTGGCGCGTTCGGCACCCGCGGGCGCATCCCCGCGAACCTCGCCGCCGACCCCGGGCGGGTGCTCATCCACGCCGACGCAGCCGAGTGGGAGGACGAGCGGCGAGAGGATCGGCGCGCCCAGGGCACGCAGGAGGCGTCGCAGGCGCTGCAGGAATCCGCGGTGCGCGTGCTCGCGGCCTGGTCGAAGACGTGGCGCCAGCGCCCCTCATGCATCGTCGCGCTGCCGACGCGGGTCGGCTCGGGCGAGGTCAGCACCGCCCGGGTCGAGTCGCTGGCCGCGCACCTCGGCACCGCGGGCAAGCTGCCGCACACGACGTGGAACGTCGTGCCGCCCAACGTCGGCGATGCCTCGGGCGCCGAGGTGGCCGCCGCGTGGCGCGAGGCCCTCGCCGGGAGCGCTCCGCAGGTCGCGGGAGCGAGCGTCCTGCTCGTCGTCGACACCTCGTCGACGACGTGGGAGCCCACCGTCGCCGCGGCCGCGCTACGCGAGGCGGGCGCCGTCTGCGTCCTGCCGCTGCTCGTCCACCGAAGCGTCGGATGACCTCCTGCCCGGGGCCTAGAGTTGGAGTCATGCGCGCACTCACCGTCCTGCCCCTGAGCAAGGATTCCCTCGCCGTCACCGACATGCCCGACCCGACGCCCGGGCCCGGCGACCTGCTCGTCGAGGGCATCGCCCTCGGCGTGTGCGGCACCGACCACGAGATCGCCGACGGTGCCTACGGCTGGGCGCCCGAGGGCGCCGAGCGCCTCGTCCTCGGCCACGAGTCGCTCGGGCGCGTCCTGCAGGCTCCCGAGGGCTCCGACTTCGCCGAGGGCGACCTCGTCGTCGGCATCGTCCGCATGCCCGACACCGTGCCGTGCGTCGCGTGCGCCGCGGGGGAGTGGGACATGTGCCGCAACGGCGAGTACACCGAGCACGGCATCAAGCAGATCCACGGGTTCGGTTCGCAGCGCTGGAGCATCCCCGCCGACCACGCCGTCAAGCTCGACCCGTCGCTGGAGAAGGTCGGCGTGCTGCTCGAGCCGACGACCGTCGTGACGAAGGCCTGGGAGCAGGTCGAGCGCATCGGCGCCCGCGCGACGTTCGCGCCGAAGAAGGTGCTCGTCACCGGTGCCGGGCCGATCGGTCTGCTCGGCGCGCTCATCGGCGCCCAGAAGGGCCTCGACGTCTACGTCCTCGACCGGCCCACCGACGGTCTCAAGCCCGAGCTCGTGCGCGACCTCGGCGCCACCTACGTCACGGGCGACGTCGTGGAACAGATGCAGCAGATCGCCCCCGACGTCGTCATCGAGGCCACCGGCGCGGTGCCCGTCATCTCGGGCGTGCTCGCCAACAACGTGCCCTACGGCATCGTGTGCCTGACGGGCATCTCCGCGCCGAAGGAGCAAGAGGTCGACCTGGGCCACATCAACCGCGACCTCGTGCTCGACAACGGAGTCGTCGTCGGCTCGGTCAACGCGAACCTGCGTCACTACCAGGGCGCGGCCGAGGTGCTCGCGAAGGCCGACAACGCCTGGCTGGAGCGACTCATCACGCGACGCGTGCCGCTCGAAAAGTTCGCCGAGGCCTTCGAGCGCCGCGACGGCGACGTCAAGGTGGTCATCGACCTGGTGTGAGAGACGACGCCAGCATCGTCCACGTCGACCTCGACGCGTTCTTCGCCTCGGTCGAGCAGCGCGACAAGCCGAGCCTACGTGGACGCCCCGTCATCGTCGGTGGCACCGGCCTGCGCGGCGTCGTCTCGACGGCGTCGTACGAGGCGCGAGCGTTCGGCGCCCGCAGTGCGATGAGCACCGCCGAGGCACGGGCCATCTGCCCGGCCGGCACGGCGTTCCTCTCGCCACGGTTCGAGGCGTACCGCGCGTCGTCGCTCGCCGTCATGGCCGTGCTGCGCGAGCTGTCGCCGCTCGTCGAGCAGGTCTCGATCGATGAGGCGTACGTCGACCTGCGCGGCGCCGACCTCGAGGTCTCGAGCACCGCGCACGTGCGCGAGGTGCTCGAGACCCTGCGCCGTGACGTCGCCGACGCAACGGGCGGTTTGAGCGTCAGCGCGGGGGCGGCGTCGTCGAAGATGCTCGCGAAGATCGGCTCCGACCTGAACAAGCCGGCGGGCATCACCGTCGTCGAACCGGGCAGCGAGCTCGAGTTCCTCGCGCCGATGTCGGTGCGCGCGATCAGCGGCGTCGGCCCGGCGACTGCGGCGCGGCTGCGCACCTTCGGTGTCGAGACGGTCGAACAGCTGCGCGCGATGACGCACGTCGATCTCGTCAGCATCTTCGGTGAGCGTCACGGGCATTCCCTCCACGAACTGGCGCGCGCCCGCGACGATCGGAACCTCACCCTCACCCGCGAGGCGAAGAGCGTCTCGCACGAGGAGACGTTCGAACGCGACGTCCACGATCGCGCCGTGCTGCGCCGCGAGATCGAGCGCATCGCGCAGGCCGTCTCCGCTCGCTGCGAGAAGGCCGGAGTCTTCGGGCGCACCGTGCACCTCAAGGTGCGCCTTCCTGACTTCAGTTCGTTGACGCGCAGCTCGACATCACCGACCCCGAGCCGTGACGCCGACGTCATCGCCCGCACGGCTCAGCGCCTGCTCGACGGACTCGACCTCGCGCAGGGTGTGCGTCTCATCGGTGTGGGCGTCAGCGGTTTCGTCACGCACGCGCAGTCGGGGCTGTTCGAACTCGAGGCTCCCGTCGACACGCCGGCCTTTCCCGAGGCCGTCGGTGAGTCGTCGACAGCCGCCACCCCCAGCAGCGACGACGCCGACCGCGACGCCGACGAGGCGCCGTCAACCCTGCCTCAGGAGTTGACGACGCGTTTCAGCCCCGGCACGACGCCGTCGTGGCGTCCCGGCATGGACGTGCATCACGACGAGTTCGGCGCGGGTTGGGTGTGGGGTTCAGGGCGTGGCCGCGTCACCGTCCGGTTCGAGGGCCCGCTCACCCCGAAGGGTCCCGTGCGTACCTTCGCCGTGGACGATCCGGCGCTGACGCCCGGCGAACCGCCGGCCTGGGACGACGCCGCTGCCGCGTCACCGTGAGGTAATCGTTAGGTTCTCGGGTCGAACCGGACGAGCGTTCCACGTAGATTGCAGGTACGAAGTCGTCGAAGCGGGGAGCTGGACCGAGCATGAACAACAGTGCATGGCTGATGTGGCTGGGCGTCGCCCTCGCGATGGCCGCCGTCGAGGCTGTCACGGTCGACTTCGTGTTCATCATGCTCGCGCTCGGCGCGCTCGCGGGCGCGATAGCGTCGTACTTCGGTGCGGACTTCGTCATCAGTGCGCCGATCGCGGTCGCCGTCGCCGTCGGGTTGTTGTTCACGCTGCGCCCGATGCTGCGCCGCCGTCTGCGCCCGACGCGCGACAACACCGACATCGGGCCGCGTTCGGTCGTCGGTCAGACGGGGTTCGTCGTCGAGCCGGTCTCCGAGTCGCAGGGCCTCGTCAAGGTGCACGGCGACCTGTGGAGCGCGCGCACCGACGTGCGCATGACGCTCCCCCTCGGTTCGCCCGTCCACGTCATCGACCTGCAGGGCGCGACTCTGCTCGTCGACCCCACAACCACCGAGCGGCGCTGAGCGAGCACTCCCGCCAGCGTCCGCGCATCACGCCGGGTTCGCCCGGCCACAGGGAGGGAACATGTCCCCAGGACTCATCGTCGTCATCCTGCTGCTGGTGTTCGCGGTCGTCGTCGTCATGCGCACGATCCGCATCGTGCCGCAGCAGACGGCTCAGATCGTCGAGCGTCTCGGCTCGTACAACCGCACGCTGACGGACGGTCTGCACATCCTCGTGCCGTTCATCGACCGGGTGCGCGCGAACATCGATCTGCGTGAGCAGGTCGTCACGTTCCCGCCGCAGCCCGTCATCACGAGCGACAACCTCGTCGTCAGCATCGACACCGTCATCTACTACTCGGTGACGGATCCGAAGTCAGCCGTCTACGAGATCGAGAACTTCATCCAGGGTATCGAGCAGCTGACGGTGACGACGCTGCGCAACGTCATCGGTTCGCTCGACCTCGAGCAGACGCTCACCTCGCGTGACCAGATCAACGGGCAGCTGCGCGGCGTGCTCGACGAGGCGACGGGCCGCTGGGGCATCCGCGTCAATCGTGTGGAGCTCAAGGCGATCGACCCGCCGGCGTCGGTGCAGGATTCGATGGAGAAGCAGATGCGCGCCGAGCGTGACCGTCGCGCCGCCATCCTGAACGCCGAGGGTTTCAAGCAGAGCCAGATCCTCACGGCCGAGGGTGAGAAGCAGAGCCAGATCCTGCGCGCCGAGGGTGAGGCGCAGGCCGCCGTCCTCAAGGCCCAGGGTGAGGCGCGCGCCATCCAGCAGGTGTTCGACGCCATCCACCGCGGCAAGCCGACGCAGCGTCTGCTCGCCTACCAGTACCTGCAGACGCTGCCGCAGCTGGCGCAGGGCGATTCAAACAAGATGTGGGTCATCCCCTCGGAGGTCACCGACGCGCTGCGCGGCATCTCGAGCGCTCTCGGCGGCGACGCCGGGCGTCCGGGCGACAACGACGACGACGAATGGGTCGACCCCGGCACGAACGACGACAACGCGTTCGCCGACACGAAGCTCGAGGACCCTCAGGTCGCGCTCGCCAACGCGCGTGGCCAGGTCGACCAGGCCACGAACGAGGCGGAGGATTCGACGTCCCGCCCGCAGCGCCCTGCCGGCGCTGACGACGGTGTGCCCGCCCTCGGCGCATCGGCGATGCCGCAGGCGCCGCTCGGCGCGCAGGCGACGCCCGCCGGCGAGCCCGACGCCGGTCTGCAGCCCGAGCCGTTCGACGCTCCGCGCGAGGCCCGACAGCAGCCGCAGCGTCAGATCCGTCTGCCGCACCGGCCCGAGCAGGACGGCGAGCAGCCGACGGGCCACGCCTGAGCCGAGCCGATGTGCACTCCCAGCGAACGCCTGGTAATGTTCTTCCTCGTTGGAAGGGCGCGAAAGCGGCCGGAAAACACCACCTGTCCGGGTGGCGGAATGGCAGACGCGCTAGCTTGAGGTGCTAGTGTCCTTTATCGGACGTGGGGGTTCAAGTCCCCCCTCGGACACACTTCACGAGAAAGCCACGGTGAGATATCACCGGGGCTTTCTTGCGCGCTGCCCACGCAGGAATGAAAAGGTGGAGCCATGGCTTCTCAGACCTCCGCCGAATCCGACGTCCTGCGCATCTGCCGCGATCTGATCCGCATCGACACGAGCAACTACGGCCCGGGCACCGAGGGCCCCGGCGAACGCGAAGCGGCCGAGTACGTCGTGGGCCAGCTGCAGGAGGTCGGCCTCGAACCCGAACTGTTCGAGAGCGAGCCGGGGCGCGCGAACGTCGTCGTCCGCATCCCGGGGGCCGACCGCGAACGCGGTGCGCTCGTCGTCCACGGCCACCTCGACGTCGTGCCCGCCGACGCCGCCGACTGGTCGCACGACCCGTTCGCCGCCGACGTCGAGGACGGCTGCGTCTGGGGCCGCGGCGCCGTCGACATGAAGGACATGGACGCGATGATCCTCGCGACCGTCCGCGACTGCGCCCGCCGCGGCGTCACTCCGCCGCGCGACCTCGTCGTCGCGTTCTTCGCCGATGAGGAGGCCGGCGGCGTCAAGGGTTCGCACTGGGCCGTCGACCACCGTCCCGAACTGTTCGAGGGCGCCACCGAGGCGATCAGCGAGGTCGGCGGCTACTCCGTCACCGTGCCGAAGAAGGGCGGCGGCGACCAGCGCGCCTACCTGCTGCAGACGGGGGAGAAGGGCATCCGTTGGATCCGCCTCACCGCCCACGGCCGCGCCGGCCACGGCAGCGTCCCCAACGACGAGAACGCCATCGCGCGCCTCGCCGCGGCGATCGGCCGCATCGACGCCCATGTCTGGCCGCGCCAGTACGTCGCGAGCGTCCGCCAGCTGCTTGACGGTCTCGCCGACATCACGGGCACGACCTACACCGACGAGGACACGGACGCGCTGCTCGCGCACATCCCCGGCGCGCGCAACTTCGTCGAGGGGGCACTCGCGAACGTGTCGAACCCGACGATGCTCGACGCCGGCTACAAGCACAACGTCATCCCGCAGACGGCGTCGGTCAACGTCGACTGCCGCTTCCTGCCCGGGCACGAGGACGAGCTGATGGACGCCATCGGCGAACTCGCCGGCGAGCACGTGACGATCGAGACGCTGCATCGCGACATCGCGCTCGACGCGCCGTTCGAAGGCCACCTCGTAGAACGGATGAAGGACGCGCTGCGCACCGAGGACCCGGGCTGCGAGATCCTGCCCTACTGCCTGTCGGCGGGCACCGACAACAAGGCGCTCAAGCAGCTCGGCATCAACGGCTACGGCTTCACACCGTTGCGCCTGCCGTCCGATCTGCTCTTCGCGCCGATGTTCCACGGCATCGACGAACGTGTGCCCGTCGAAAGCCTCGAGTTCGGGCAGCGGGTGCTCGCGCGTCTGCTCACCGACTGCTGATCAGAGCCAGCCGCCGTTGTCCTGCGGGCGCATGCGGATGATGCGGCGCCGCAACCAGATGCGGCGGACCCCACCGAGGTAGATGCGGGTGCGGGCCAGCTCCCAGTGCCCGTACTCGGCCTCGTCGGTGAGGCTCTGGCGGATGTCGCTGCGGCTCGCGTCACGTGCGAACGTGAGCGTGCGGTATTCGTACTCGGCCATCTGCACATTCTTGCGCGATCGGGGTAGCGTTTTCCACATGAACGCCGACCCGCGCGCTGCCCTCGAAGCCCTCACACTCGCTTTCGAACGTCACCTCGAGGCGTGCTCAGCGCGTCGCGGTGACGACGACCCCGCCGTCATCGCGGCATCCGACGCCCTGGCCGACGCGTTCGAGACCTACGACGACGCGCTGCTCAACGCGTTCAACGAGATGACGCCGCTCGTCCTGCTCGACGACGACGATTTCGATGACGACGACTTCGACGACGACGATTTCGATGACGACTTCGACGACGAGGACGAAGAAGACGACGACCTCGACGACGCTGACGACGAGACGAGCGGCGACGACAAGCACCGCTCTGCGCGCGGTCGCAACTGAGGCGAACGCCCCATTGGGCCGAACGCTCGGCCACGGGGGCCGAGCGTTCTGACAACTGACGCCGCCCGCCGTCAGGCGCCGGCGACCTCGTCGAGCGCCACGACGATCTCGCGCGGCACGCTCAGCTCGCCGGCGCGCAGCGCGACACGCAGTTGAGCCGCGGTGCGAGACCCCGCGACGACGGCGTCGATGCCGGGCGCGTGCAAAGACCAGGCGAGGGCGAGTTCGGCGGGGTGGACGCCGAGGCCGTCGGCCGCCGTCGCGAGTGATTCGACGACGGCGCGCGTCGTCTCACGCGAGGCTCCGCTCGCCACGAGATCGCCGGAGGCGCGACGCGAATCGGCCGGCGTGCCGTGGCGGTACTTGCCCGTCAGCACGCCGCGCGCGAGCCCGGCGCCCGCGATGACGCCGTAGCCGCGCGCCGCGGCGGCCTCGACGACGTCCGTGGCGTCGGCGCGCAGCAGGTGATGTTCCACGGCGTGCGCGACGAGGTGGACACCGCGCGCCGCGAGCAGGTGACTGACGTCGACCGCGCGCCAGGCGGGCACGTCGCTCAGGCCGACGTCGCTCGCGCGGCCCGTCGTGACGGCCCACTCGAGTGCCGAGGCGACCTCGAGGCTCGGGGTGACGCCGTCGTCACCCTCGACGAGCCACAGGTCGACATGTTCCGTGCCGAGACGCTCCAGAGTCGCATCGAGCGCGGCCATGAGGCCGGCTCTGGACGTGTTCGGGCCCGGGGCGAAGGGGAGCGCTCCGTGACGGCCGTTGCGCGCGATGAGCTGGTACTCCTCACGCCGGCGGCCCTCGAGGGCCTCACGCAGCCGCACCTCGGCGGCGCCCGCGTCGACGTCGTTCGTCTCGAACGTGTGCCCGCCGGCAGCGAGGTAGGTGCTCGCCATCTCCTGCGCGCTCTCCGCCGTCACGCCGCGGGCCCACCCGGACACGCCGAGCACGAACGCGCTAACACGCGTCCCGCTGCCGTTGAGCACGCGCGTCGGCACCCGCGCCGCGTCACCGATGCGGCGAACCACCATCACAACCATCCAGACTTCTTGAACGCGCGCCACAGCAGCACGCCGATCGTCGCGAGCACGGCGATCATCAGGTAGTACCCGTAGTAGAACTCGTACCCGCCGTCGCGGCCGCCGAAGTGCACGGACGCCTCCAGCTCCGGCACCGAGTGGAAGTTCGTGCCGTAGATGCCGGCGAGCATCGTCGGCACCGTCGCGATGGCGACCCACGCCGAAATCTTGCGCATGTCGTTGTTCTGCTGCACGCCGACCTGCGACAGGTACGCCGACAGCACGTCCGACAGCAACCGATCGTAGGTCTCGATGTGCTCGCTGACGAGTTGCAGGTGATCGAGCACGTCACGGAAGAACGGCGCGAACCCCTCGTCGACGAACGACGACGCGACGAGGCGCCGCGTCGGCTCGATGAGCGGCTGCGCAGCCCACCGCGCCTCGAGCAGTTCGCGCTTCAGTTCGTAGATGTCGCTGACGTCCGTCGTCACGCTCGGCGTGAACACCTGATGCTCGATCGCGAGGACGTCGTCGCTCAGCTCCTCGTCGATGGCGAGGTACTTGTCGACGACCGCGTCCATGACCGAGTAGATGACCGCGACGGGGCCCTTCTCCAGCAGCCTCGGGTCGTGCTCCAACGCGGCGCGCACCGTCTCCAGCGGCGTCGGCTCACCGCGCCTGACGGTGACGACGAAGCGGTCGCCGACGAACACCATGAGTTCGCCGGTCTCGACGTCGGACGTCGCCTCGATGTAGCGCAACGTGCGCATGACGAGGAACGCCATGCCGTCGTAGACCTCGAACTTGGGGCGTTGCCCACCGGCGAGAGCGTCCTCGACCGCGAGGGGGTGCAGGCCGAACTCCGTGGCGATGATGGAGAACTCGTCGGCCGTCGGATCCTTCAACCCGACCCACAGGAAGCCGTCGTCGTGCTCGCGCAGATCGGCGAGCTCGGCGCGCAGGTCGCCGCAGTCGATGCGCTTGCCGCCGCGATAGACGGCCTGGTCGATGATCACCGTCGTATTCTGCGCTACCGCGCTACCCGCGCCGTGGCGCGACACGGGTCACGGACGGCCGGGCCGGTAACCTGGTGTCGTGGCCACCATCATCCTGCTGCGGCACGGGCGCACGAGCGCCAACGCCTCCGGCGTCCTCGCCGGTTGGAGCCCCGACGTCCATCTCGACGAGCTGGGGCGCACCCAGGCCGACGCCGCCGCCGCGGCGATCACCGCCTGCTGCACGCCTGAGCGCATCGTCGCCTCGCCGCTCGTGCGCTGCCAGGAGACTGCGGACGCCCTGCGCGCGGCGAGCGGCGTCGCCGTCGAGACCGACGACGCCGTCGGCGAGTGCCGCTACGGCGCCTGGACGGGGCGCAAGCTCAGCGACCTCGCCGGCGAGGAGCTGTGGAAGCAGGTGCAGGAACACCCGTCGCAGGTGACGTTCCCGCCGAGCCCGCAGTTCGAGCACGAGTCGATGCTCGCCATGCAGCGACGCGCCGTCGACGCCGTGCGCGCCCTCGCGCGCGAGCTGGACGAACGCAGCAGCGACGAGCAGGGCGGCTCGGGCGTCGGCGTCGTCGTCAGCCACGGGGACGTCATCAAGTCGATGCTGTCGGACGCGCTCGGTCAGCACCTCGACGACTTCCAGCGCATCGTCCTCGCGCCCGCGTCGATGAGCGTCATCCGCTTCGTCGGCGATCGCCCCTTCGTCCTCGCGATGAACGTGACCTCCGGTGGCCTCGGCGAGGCCGTCGGTCTGGCGCGCTCGACGAGCGCCGAATCCACCGTCGGTGGCGCCACCGGCGCGACGCAGTAGGCTCACGGACATGTCTGTAGTCGAGTTCAACCAGCCCGCGCGCTTCGTGGCGGGCACCGTCGGTGAGCCGGGCTCTCGCGAGTTCTACCTGCAGGTGCGTGACGCGCGCCGCGTCGAGGGCGTCGCCATCGAGAAGCAGCAGGTGGCCCTGCTCGCGGAGCGCCTCGAAGAGCTGCTCGACGAGGTCGGCGCCGACCGCGACGAGCCGGCCGCCGCACCCGACAACGACCCGCTCGAACTGCCCGTCGACCCGCTGTTCCGCGTCGGCAGCATGAGCGTCAGCTGGAATCCGATGCAGCGCGTCTTCGCGCTCGAGTGCCACGACCTCGACGCCGAGGTGGACGAGGACGATGAGGGCGCCGCGATCACCGCCATCACGGGCCTGCGCGTCGTGCTCGACCCGCCCGCCGCGCGCGAGTTCACGCGTCGTTCGCTCGCGCTCGTCGCGCAGGGCCGCCGTCCCTGCCCACTGTGCAACGAACCGCTCGACCCCCGCGGCCACGTCTGCCCCCGCGCGAACGGGTACCGACGCCGGTGAGCGAGACGCGCGACGTCACCTCCCGGCCGCTCGAGCTCGGCGCGCCCGGACTGAGCGAGCTCGAGTGGCGGATCGAGGGTCGCCTCGTCGACGCCTCCAACGTCGTCGTGCGGTTGATGACGGCGACGGGGGAGCGCGCCGTGTTCAAACCCGTGCGTGGTGAACAACCGTTGCGCGACTTCCGATCGGGGACGCTCGCGCACCGCGAGGTCGCGACCTACCTCGCCGCCGCCGCGGCCGGCCTGCGTTGCGTGCCGGAGACGACGTGGCACGTCGACCCGCAGCTCGGCGAGGGATCCCTGCAGCGTTGGGTCGGCCCGCTCGAACCTGCCGAGCAGCACCAGGTGGCGTTGCTCGACGAGGACGAGCTGACTGACGACGTGCACGCGATCGCCGCGTTCGACACCGACGAGGGCCCCCTCGTGCTCGCCCACCACGACGGTGACCCACTACGCGACGTCGCGCTGCTCGACGTGCTGACGAACAACGCCGACCGCAAGGGTTCTCACCTCGTCGAGGACACAGCGGGCGGGGGAGACATGCAGCTCTACGCCATCGATCATGGCCTGACGTTCCACGTCGACGACAAGCTGCGCACCGTCCTGTGGGGCTTCGCCGGTGAACCGTTGAGTGCGGCGCACGACGCGTCCCTCGCGGCGCTCCTGGCCGCGCGAGACGGGCTCGGCGCGCAGCTCAGCGCACAGCTCGACGATGACGAGGTCGAGGCGTTCTTCGAGCGCGTGGCGGCGCTGCGCACCGCCGGCGTGTTTCCAGAGCCGCCGCTCGATCGCTACCCGCTGCCGTGGCCGCCGCTGTGAGAGCCCACGAGGGCCTCGCCGTGACGCGTCCGCCGGGGAGGCGTCGGTCGTACCCGTTAGGCTGAGGCGGTGAAATCCTGGTCTCGCCCTGCGCTCAACCCCGTCGCCTCCCCGGCTGGAGCCGACATCGACGTCCGCCTCTTCGACACGGCAGCCGGAGAGATCGTCCCGATCGACCTCGGCGAGCAGGCCGGGCTGTATGTCTGCGGCATCACGCCGTACGACGCGACGCACCTCGGCCACGCGGCCACCTACGTCTCCTTCGACATCGCCCAGCGCGTCATGATCGACGCGGGCGCGCAGGTCACCTACGTGCAGAACGTCACCGACGTCGACGACCCACTGCTCGAGCGGGCCGCCCGCGACGGCGTCGACTGGCGTGAGCTCGCGACGAGCGAGATCGAACTGTTCCACGGCGACATGGAGGCCCTCGGCGTCATCCCGCCGCAGCACTACGTCGGCGTCGTCGAGTCGATGACCTTGCATTCGACCAACGTCGCCCGGCTGCTCGAGCGCGGTCTCGCCTACACCGTCGACGTACCCGCCGCCGAGAACTCCGCTGCCGGCGCGAAGGACGTCTACCTCGACCTCGCGCAGCAGCCGACGTTCGGTTCGGTCTCACACTGGGACCGTGAGCAGATGATGGCCGTGTTCGCCGACCGCGGCGGCGACCCCGAGCGTGAGGGCAAGCGCGACGTCTTCGACCCGCTGCTGTGGCGCGCCGAGCGTGGGGGAGAGCCGGCGTGGGACGGCGGCCCCGGCGTCGGACGCGGCCGGCCTGGCTGGCACATCGAGTGCACGTCGATCGCGCTCGAGCACCTCGGCAATGGTTTCACGCTGCAGGGCGGCGGCACCGATCTCATCTTCCCGCACCACGAGATGAGCGCCGTGCAGGCCAACGCGCTGACGGGGCAGCCGCCGTTCGCGCACCACTACGCCCACCAGGGCATGGTCGGCTACGACGGCGAGAAGATGAGCAAGAGCAAGGGCAACCTCGTCAAGGTGTCCGTGCTGCGCCGCGAGGGCGTCGACCCGATGGCGATCCGGCTCGTCCTGCTCGATAAGCACTACCGCACCGACTGGGAGTACACCGACGCGCTGCTCGACGCCGCGAAGGAGCGCCTCGCGACGTGGCGACGCGCCATCGAGGCGGATGGCGTCGACGCGACGCCCACGATCGAAGCGGTCCGCCGCGCCCTGCGCAGCGACCTCGACACGCCCGCCGCGCTCGCCGCGATCGACGCCTGGTGTGCAGCCGAGGGCGAAGAAGCCGTCGGCTCCGCGCAGCAGATCCGCGACGTCGTCGACGCTCTGCTCGGGGTCAAGCTGTGACCACGACGATCAGCACGGCCAGCGCCGCGACGATGTTCGTCCTGCTCGAAGGCCCGAGCGACGTCGCAGCCGTCGCGGCCCTCATGGAGCGTGACGGGCTCGCGAGCCCGAACGTCGAACTCGTCAACCTGCAGGGCGCGACGAACGTCGGCCGTGTCCTCGGCGAGATCCGGCAGATCCGATCCGACGCCGACGTCGTCGGGCTCTGCGACGCCGCCGACACCCGCGCGGCCGAGAAGGCGCTCGCCGACGACGGGCTGCCCGTGCTCGACGCGAGCGACCTGCCCGTCTATGGCTTCTTCGTCTGCGAACCCGACCTCGAGGGGGAACTGATCCGCGCGCTCGGCGCCGAGCGCGCGAAGGCCGCCATCGTGGGCGCGGGTCTCGGCAGCAAGTTCGATGCGCTGCGCACGCAGGCCGCGTGGGCCGACGAACCGCTCGCGGATCAGCTGCGCCGGTTCGCGCGCGCCGCGTCCGGTCGCAAGGAGAACGCGGCCGCTGTGCTCGCCGCGGCGATCGGCGCCGACGAGGTGCCCGAGCCGCTCGCCATGCTGCTCGACCGGATCCGGTACGCCTGAGCGCAGCTGCCTCTTGGCGCCCTTCGAGCGCGGTCATGACGTGGACGCACCGAAAGCCCAGCGCGGCGTTGAGCGCGAGGATGGTGGTGTTCGTCTCGGCGCAGTAGGTCTGGACCCATTGCGTCGCGCTTGCCTGCGGAAGTGACTGCAGGTGCTCGAGATTGACGACCTTGAGCGCCCGCGCGACGCCCGCATCACGGCAGGAACGGTCGACGAGCGTGTCGTCCTGCAACGCGATCTGCGGGGCGTCGCTCGCCAGCAGGATCTGCGCGTGCCCGGCCGGCCGGCCGTCGAGCCAGGCGAGGGTGCGCACGAGAAGGTCCCCCCTCGACGTGGCGCTCGTCCTCGCGGCGGCGGGCGTCGCCGTCACGCTTGCCGGGGCGGGTGAGGCCGCCGAGCGGTTCGTCGTAGGCCATCTGAGCGGCGAGGGCGTCCCAGTGCGGCGCGAGGTCGGCGGCGGGGGAGCCGACGAACGAGGTGAACGTCAGGCGTTCGCTGATGGCGCGTTCGACGCGCAGCGCGGCCGTGTCGACCGGCGGCGCGCGCGTTCAGCATGGCCGGCGGTTTCGACGCGTCCGCCGCCGTGACGTCGGCCTGCCGCCTCATCGTGCACGCCGTCTCGCTCGGGGAGTCGACACCCCCATCCAGCACCCGGCGGCCCTGACGCACCGACCCGTCGCGGTAGAGGCGAAGCCGTCACAGTCGATGCTGCGCCTGTCGATAGGTCTCGAAGACCCCTCCGACCTCACGCAGGCCTTCGACGCGGTGAATCAGCGCGGCCGAGCGTGTCGCGGGGCTACCGGTGGCGGCCCGTTGACGCATGACGCGGCTCAGGTCCCGCTCGCGCGTGGCGTCGAAGCCGATCTCGTCCAGCCCCTCAGCGGCACCCAGCGCCGCCGTCAGCGCGCGATATGTGCACGGGCTCATGCGCCAACACCGGCACGATTGTTCCGACGAGGACCCCTGCTGCCGTCGTCGCGAGAAACATGGCACGACCATGCCGCTCACGCCAGCCGTTCCGACGGCCCGTCAGACCGTGTCGCCCCCAGGGCCCTGCTCCCCGCGGCGGCTGTCGCCGTCCCGCCGGCGCAGGAACTGCTCGAACTGTTCGGCGATGGCGTCACCGGAGGCCTCTGGCAGTTCGGTGACGTCCATCGAGTGCTCGAGCGTGTCGACGTAGGAGGTCATGTCGCCGTCCTGCGCGACGAGTTCGCTGACGCCACGCTCCCAGGCCCGCGCCTGCTCCTCGAGATCGCCCTCGGGCAGCGCGACGTCGAG
The DNA here is from genome assembly GCF_044909235.1 of Dermacoccus sp. GAS27A. Taxonomy (NCBI): domain Bacteria; kingdom Bacillati; phylum Actinomycetota; class Actinomycetes; order Micrococcales; family Dermacoccaceae; genus Dermacoccus; species Dermacoccus sp. GAS27A. Next base: position 246,783 of record NZ_JBIYDW010000004.1, read on the forward strand.
CAGTTTCGACAACCCCTGCACCATCGTCCACGTCACCTTCGGCTGCGGGCTGCCCAGTGCGTACTGCGGCATGACGACCCACTGCGCGATCGTCGTCACCTCCGAGCGCCCGAGCGCGTCGATGAGAATGCCGACGATGCCCGCCGGGCCGACGTACGTCGGCGTCTTCGCGTCATACGCCTCACGCGTCGCCGGCTGCGGCGACGTCAGCGTGACGGGCAGTGGCCGCGTGTGCGGCGTGTCCCCACCGAGCGCACCGCACACGACGACGCGCGCCGGCTCGCTCGCGTGGATGGCGTCGAGCAGTTCGGCGAGAAACGCCTTCCACCGGAACGACGGCTCGATGCCCTTGACGATGAGCACGTCGCCCACGGCGTCGAGTCGCGTGTGGAAGATCTCCGTCGTGCGCCAGATGACGCGGCGCTCGCCGTCGACGACGTCGATGCGCGGCTGGTTGACCTGGAAGTCGTAGTAGTCCTCCGGGTCGACGTCGGCCCACAGGCGCGCGCCGGTGGCCTTGACGAGGTGATCCATCGCGTCGAACGCGGCGCCGGTGACGTCGTTCCAGCCCTGGAAGGCGACGAGGACGGTCGGTGGGGTCGACGTGGTGAGGTCGAAGTGACGACGCACAGCGTGTCTCCTTCTGCAGGTCTGAGAGTGGATCGGGCGCGCGGCGACGATGCGGCGAGGGCCTGACATTCCAGTATGCGGCCAACGGCGTGCGCGCTCCAAGGCGGGGCGACGTCGCTCGATAGCATGGCGCGACATCCACCCGCCCTCGAAGGGACGTCACGTGAGCATCCGCTCCAAGGCAACCGACCCGACCACGACCGACCACGACGCCCGCCGCGACGCAGGCGGGGATCGCAGCGAGGAGCTGGCCGCGCTCATGCGTGAGCGAATCCTCGTCATGGACGGCGCGATGGGCACGATGATCCAGCGGCACGGGTTGAGTGAGCACGACTACCGCGGTGAGCGATTCGCCGACTGGCCGAGCGACCTCAAGGGCAACAACGACCTGCTGTCGCTGACGCAACCCGACATCATCGAGGGCATCCACCGCGAGTACCTCGAGGCCGGCGCGGACATCGTCGAGACGAACACGTTCAACGCACAGCGCATCTCGTTGGCGGATTACGACATGTCCGAGCTCGCGTACGAACTCAACGTCGAATCCGCGAAACTCGCTCGCACTGCTGCCGATTCGGTGACCACCGGGGCGCGTCCGAGGTTCGTGGCCGGCGCGATCGGCCCGACGAACCGTACGGCGTCGATCTCACCGGACGTCAACGACCCGGGCGCGCGCAACGTCAGCTTCGACGACCTCGTCGGCGCCTACCTCGAGCAGGCCCGCGGCCTGGCCGACGGCGGCGTCGACCTCATGCTCATCGAAACGATCTTTGACACGCTCAACGCGAAGGCGGCGATCTTCGCGCTGGAGCAGCTGTTCGAGGAACGCGGGCGGCGCTGGCCCGTCATCATCTCCGGCACGATCACCGACGCCTCCGGCCGCACCCTGTCGGGGCAGACGGGCGAGGCGTTCTGGAACTCGGTGCGTCACGCGCGCCCCCTCGCCGTCGGACTCAACTGCGCGCTCGGCGCCGACGAGATGCGCCCCTACGTCGCCGACCTCTCGCGCATCGCCGACTGTTTCGTCTCCTGCTACCCGAACGCCGGCCTGCCCAACGCGTTCGGCGAGTACGACGAGACACCCGAGGCGATGACGCAGACCGTCGCCGCATTCGCGGGCGACGGCCTCGTCAACCTCGTCGGCGGATGCTGCGGCACCTCGCCCGATCACATCGGGGCGATCGCCGACGCGGTCGCCGCCACGGCCCCGCGCAGCGTGCCCGACGTCGCGCCCGCCCTGCGCCTGTCCGGGCTCGAGCCGTTCACCGTCGACGAGAATTCGCTGTTCGTCAACGTCGGTGAGCGCACGAACATCACCGGTTCGGCGCGCTTCCGCAAGCTCATCAAGGACGGCGACTACGCGACGGCGCTGTCCGTCGCCCGTCAGCAGGTCGAGAACGGCGCGCAGATCATCGACGTCAACATGGACGAGGGCATGATCGACGGCGTCGCCGCGATGGATCGCTTCTGCAAGCTCATCGCCTCGGAACCCGACATCTGCCGCGTCCCGGTCATGGTCGACTCCTCGAAGTGGGAGGTCATCGAGGCCGGGCTGAAGTGCATCCAGGGCAAGTCGATCGTCAACTCGATCTCGATGAAGGAGGGCGTCGAACCGTTCATCGAGCACGCCCGGCTGTGCAAGCGCTACGGCGCGGCGATCGTCGTCATGGCGTTCGACGAGGACGGCCAGGCCGACACCCTCGAGCGGCGCAAGACGATCACGAAGCGGGCCTACGACATCCTCACCGGCCCCGACGTCGACTTCCCGGCCGAGGACATCATCTTCGACCCGAACATCTTCGCGATCGGCACGGGTATCGAGGAGCACGCGAACTACGGCGTCGACTTCATCGAGGGCACGCGGTGGATCAAGGCGAACCTGCCCGGCGCCCTCGTCAGCGGTGGCGTGTCGAACGTGTCGTTCAGCTTCCGCGGCAACAACCCGGTGCGCGAGGCGATCCACGCCGTCTTCCTCTACCACGCGGTCGCCGCGGGCATGGACATGGGCATCGTCAACGCCGGCGCGCTCGTCGTCTACGACGAGATCGACCCCGAACTGCGCGAGCTGATCGAGGACGCCGTCCTCAACCGCCGCGCCGACGCCACGGAACGGCTGCTCGAGGCCGCCGAACGGTACAACTCGAGCGGTGAGCAGGCGGAGGCGAAGACGGAACAGTGGCGCGAACTGCCGGTGCGCGAACGCATCACGCATGCGCTCGTCAAGGGCATCGACGACCATGTCGAAGGCGACACCGAGCAGATGCGCGCCGAGCTGGAGGCCGAAGGCAAGCGTCCGCTCGAGGTGATCGAAGGCCCGCTCATGGACGGCATGGGCGTCGTCGGGGACCTGTTCGGCGCCGGCAAGATGTTCCTGCCGCAGGTCGTGAAGTCGGCACGCGTCATGAAGAAGGCCGTCGCCTACCTCATCCCGTTCATCGAGGCGGAGAAGGAAGCCAGCGGCGTCACGAGCAAGCAGACGAACGGCACCGTCGTGCTTGCCACCGTCAAGGGCGACGTGCACGACATCGGCAAGAACATCGTCGGCGTCGTGCTGCAGTGCAACAACTACGAGGTGATCGACCTCGGCGTCATGGTCGCGCCGCAGAAGATCCTCGACGCCGCGCGCGAGCACGACGCCGACATCATCGGGTTGTCGGGCCTCATCACGCCGTCGCTCGACGAGATGGTGCACCTCGCGTCCGAGATGCAGCGCCAGGGGTTCACGCAGCCGCTGCTCATCGGCGGCGCGACGACGTCGCGTGCGCACACGGCCGTCAAGATCGACGGACGCTACGACGAGCCCGTCGTGTGGGTGAAGGACGCCTCGCGCTCGGTGCCGGTCGTCGCTGCGCTGTTGTCGACGGGGAAACGGCGCGAGGCTCTGCTTGCCGACGTCGTCGCCGACTACGACGCGTTGCGCGCCCGACACGCGGCCAAGCGCGACGAGCGTCCGCTGCTGACGCTCGACGAGGCGCGCGCCAACGTCACCGAGATCGACTGGTCTGCAGGCGTGCCCGACGTCCCGGCGCTCGCCGTCGACGGCGCCCCCGTGACGAAGGTGTTCACCGACTACCCGGTGAGCGAGCTGCGTGAGTACATCGACTGGCAGCCGTTCTTCGCCGCCTGGGAGATGAAGGGGCGCTTCCCCGACATCCTGAGCAACCCCGCGCAGGGCGAGGCGGCGCGCAAGCTGTACGACGACGCGCAGACGATGCTCGACCGCATCAGTGACGAGGGCTGGCTGCACCCGGCGGGTGTCATCGGGTTCTGGCCGGCGCAGGCCGACGGTGACGACACCGTACTGTTCGGCGACGCGTCGCGTTCGTCCGAGGTGGCGCGCCTGCACCACCTGCGTCAGCAGGGCACGCACCGTGACGGCGTGCCGAACCGCTCGCTCGCCGACTTCGTCGCCCCTACGGGTGCGGCCGACGACTGGGTCGGCGCGTTCGCCGTCACCGCTGGCACGGAGCTGCCGGGGCGGATCAAGGCCTACAAGGAGGGGCTCGACGACTACTCGGCGATCCTGCTGGAGGCCCTCGCCGACCGTCTCGCGGAGGCGTTCGCGGAGCGGCTGCACGAGCGTGTGCGCCGCGAGTTCTGGGGTTACGAGGCGGGGGAGAAGCTCACGAACGACGAACTCATCCAGGAGCGCTACCAGGGCATCCGTCCCGCGCCCGGCTACCCGGCGTGCCCCGAGCACACCGAGAAGGACACGCTGTTCGAGCTGCTCGACGTGACCGCGTCGATCGGGGTCGAACTGACCGAGTCGCGGGCGATGTGGCCCGGCGCGTCCGTGAGCGGGTGGTACTTCGCGCACCCGCAGGCGCAATACTTCGTCGTCGGGCGGATCGGACGCGATCAGGTCGCCGACTACGCTGAGCGCAAGGGATGGTCGATGGCCGAGGCCGAGCGCCACCTGGCCCCCAACCTCGGATACGACCCGGAGGACTGACGCGTGAACCCGACGCCGCACCTGAACCATCTCGACGCCCGCCTCGACGCGCCCGACTCATCGACGTCCACGCGCGCGGCGCATGGTTCGCATGCCCCCCGCGCGATCCTGTGGGACATGGACGGCACCGTCATCGACACCGAGCCGTACTGGATGGAGGCCGAGCGCGGCCTCATCGAGTCGTACGGGGCGTCGTGGAGCGAGAAGCAGGCGTTCCAGCTCGTCGGCAACGCGCTGCCCGTCACGGGGCAGATGATCAAGGATCAGACGGGTATTCCGCTGACACCGGACGAGATCGTCGACGTCCTGCTCGAGCAGGTCATCGAGAAGCTGAAGCAGCACGTGCCGTGGCGCCCCGGAGCGCAAGAGCTGCTGCTCGCCGCCCACGAGGCGGGGATGCCGTGCGCGCTCGTCACGATGTCGTACGAGTCGTTCGCGCGGGTGCTCGTCGACGCGTTGCCGGCCGGGACGTTCGAGGTCGTCGTCACCGGTGACATGGTGAGTGCGGGCAAGCCGGACCCGGAGGCGTACGTGCGGGCCGCGGCCGAGCTGGGCCTGCGCCCGGATGAGTGCGTCGCGATCGAGGATTCCGCGACGGGCGTGCGCTCGGCCGTCGCGGCCGGCGTCCCCACGCTCGCCGTGCCGCACCTCGTCGAGATTCCGCAGCTCGACGGCCTCGTCGTCGTCCCCGACCTCGCCGCCGTCAGCCTCGACGACCTGCCGCGTCTGGCGGAGCAAGCTCGCGCGACGGGCTGACGCTCGAGCCGGCCCGGCAGGCCGTGGCACAAGCGAATGTGACCGAAAAGCGCAGATGGGTACGCCGTTCGCGAATGTGGACGTAGATAGCAGATGGGGCGGAGACAAGAGTCGGTGAGGGGCGGAGTCGAGTTGCTCCACCCCCCACCGATGCGAACCCGTCAGTCCTGGGGCGTGGGGGTTGCCAAGGCGTGGGCGGTGTCGGGTTCGACGTAGACGCTGCGTCCGAGCTCGACGAACGTCTTCGACATCTGCTGCATGCCCTCACGGGCCTCGCGCTCGCTGACGACGCGCTGCTGGGCGCCGGCGTCACCGAAGCGGTCGCGCACGTCCTGGCTGATGCGCATCGAGCAGAACTTCGGCCCGCACATCGAGCAGAAGTGTGCCGTCTTCGCCGCCTCTGCGGGCAGCGATTCGTCGTGGAACTCGCGCGCGGTGTCGGGGTCGAGCGACAGGTTGAACTGGTCGTTCCAACGGAACTCGAAGCGCGCCTTGCTCAACGCGTCATCCCACGCCCGCGCGCCGGGGTGGCGCTTCGCTACGTCGGCGGCGTGCGCCGCGAGCTTGTACGTGATGACGCCGGTCTTGACGTCATCACGGTTCGGCAGCCCGAGGTGCTCCTTCGGCGTGACGTAGCACAGCATCGCGGTGCCACCCATCGCGATCGTCGTCGCGCCGATTGCGGAAGTGATGTGGTCGTAGCCGGGTGCGACGTCGGTGACGAGCGGGCCGAGCGTGTAGAACGGCGCGCCGTCACACCACTCCTGCTGCAGGCGCACGTTCTCCTCGACGAGGTCGAGCGGCACGTGCCCGGGGCCCTCGACCATGACCTGGACGTCGAACTGCCATGCCCGCTTCGTCAGCTCGGCGAGGGTGCGCAGCTCGGAAAGCTGCGCCTCGTCGTTGGCGTCGGCAGTGCAGCCGGGGCGCAGGCCGTCACCGAGGGAAAAGGCGACGTCGTAGCGGGCGAAGATCTCGCACAGCTCGTCGAAGTGGGTGTAGAGGAAGTTCTCCTCGTGGTGCGCGAGACACCAGCCGGCCATGATCGAGCCGCCGCGGCTGACGATGCCCGTGATGCGCTCGGCCGTCATCGGCACGTAGCGCAGCAGCACGCCGGCGTGGATCGTCATGTAGTCGACGCCCTGCTCGCACTGCTCGATGACGGTGTCGCGGAAGATCTCCCACGTCAGCTTGTCGGCCTCACCGTTGACCTTCTCGAGGGCCTGGTAGATCGGCACGGTGCCGATCGGGACGGGGGAGTTGCGGATGATCCACTCGCGCGTCGTGTGGATGTCGTCACCGGTCGACAGGTCCATGACGGTGTCGGCGCCCCACGTCGTCGCCCACGTCAGCTTGTCGACCTCCTCGGCGATCGACGACGTCACGGCCGAGTTTCCGATGTTCGCGTTGACCTTGACGAGGAAGCGACGCCCGATGATCATCGGCTCGCTCTCCGGGTGGTTGACGTTGGCGGGGATGATCGCGCGTCCGGCGGCGACCTCGTCGCGCACGAGTTCGACGGCGCAGTTCTCGCGCGCCGCGACGAATCGCATCTCGGGGGTGATCAATCCCTTGCGGGCGTAGTGCATCTGGGTGACGACGGCACCGTCCTTGGAGCGCAGCGGTGCGCGACGTTCGCCGCGCCACTCGTGGCTCGCCTCACCGCGTCGGACGGCCGAGCGGCCGTCGTCGAGCAGGGTGCGCTCTCGGCCGGCGTACGTCTCGACGTCGTCGCGCTCGGCGATCCACTCGGCGCGCAACGGCGGCAGCCCGACCTCGGGGTCACTGCCCGGGCCGGAGGTGTCGTACAGCTCGACGGGAGCGTTGGCCGCGCCGGTGCCGGGGGAGTTGTCGAGGATGACCTCGGTGTAGGGCACGCGCAGGCCGTCCGCGTCGCGGTACTGCTTGCGGCGCGCGGCGGCGCCGTCAGCCCGGGTATCGGGCGTTGTGACGGACGGAGTGGTCGAGTCGAGCGTCGTCATGTTGGTGCCTCCTTCGGATCGGACGAAGGCACGGCAAGACCCCACGCAGCAGGCGTCGACGAACGTCGGCACCGAACGGAGGATGAGCGACCATGAGGTCTCCTTGGCTGCCTGCGCCGGCATGATCCGGGTCAGGTCGGGTAGCGGTCGGAGCAGTATCAGCTCCCTCTCAGCCCTGTTCTCAGGACTCCCACGAAGGACACTTCCGACTATGGCACATCCCCGCAGACGAACGTGACGAAGGGGTCCGTCAGGTTTGTGACGAACCTGACGGACCCCTCCGGTCACGACTCGTGCTCAGCGGCGCAACATCTCTTCCATCGTCGGCACCGCGACGAACGGATCACGCGCCCGATTTCGCGTCTCGGCAAGCGTACGAACCGAGTTCGACGATGTTCTCGGCGCTTCCCCATCCTTGGACACGCGCGCGTCAGAATCGCCGTTCACCACCATGTCTGCTCCGCCGAGCATGCGCTCTAGCTGCTGCGTCAACTCATCGGCAGCCTCGCTCGCACGCGCTTCCAGGCTTCGCCCGGCCCAGTCGTCGGGCGCGGCGTAGACGGCCGTCGGCATGACGAGCGCCTTCATGTACGCGAACAGCGGTCGCAAGGCGGTGTCCGTCACCAGTGAGTGTCGGGCGGAGCCGCCCGTCGCGCCGACGATGACGGGCACGCCGCTCAGCACGCCGCCTGCAGTCGCGTCCCAGAACGACTTGAACAAGCCCGTGAAGCTCGCCTTGTACGTCGGCGTCACCGCGACCACGGCGTCGGCCGCGCCCAGTACCTCGTAGGCGTCCGCGAGCGCCGGGGGAGCGAACCCCGTCAACGACGCCGTCGTGATGTCGTGCGCCAGCGCCCGCAGGTCGATCCGCTCGACGACGACCTCGCCGCCCTGCTCCCGCGCACTCTCGACAACCGCGTCGCTCAGCAGCTGGGCGAGACGATGCGTCGACGATTCCTCACTCAGCCCGCCGCTGATCACGGCGAGGCGTGCCGTCCAGTTCGTCATCGTGTTCTCCTTCGTCTCGTTGTTCTGAGTTTGGGCCGAACGCCGCCGCCGGCGGCGCCCGCCGGGCCGGTCAGCCGAGTTGTCGGCGAACCGGGCTGATGCTCAACGGTCTTCGGCGCGCGTTCCCGTCACGTCGTCGGTCTGCGGAGCGCGCGGCACACCTGCCTCGACGCGGCCCATCTGACCGGCGTCAGCCGAGGGCGTGTCGGTCGCCTGGGCAGCGCGCGCAGCCAGCAGGCTGGCATGCGTCGGGGCATCAGGCACGCCGGCGGCGCGTGGGACGTCCATCTCGGCGCGCAGCTGCGGCACGACCTTCGTGCCGAGCAGCTCGATCTGGTGCATGACCTCGGCGTGCGGCAACCCGGCGTGGTCGATGAGGAACAGCTGACGCTGGTAGTCACCGACGTAGTCGCGGAAGCCGAGCGTGGCCTCGACGACCTCGTCCGGCGTGCCGACCGTCAGCGGCGTCTGACGCGTGTAGTCCTCCAACGAACCTGCCCCACCGTAGACCGGCGCGTGATCGAAGTAGGGGCGGAACGTCTCCATCGCCTTCGCCTTCGACTCGGCCATGAACACCTGCCCACCGAGGCCGACGATCGCGTCCTGCGCCCGGCCGTGACCGTAGTGCTCGAAGCGCTCCCGGTAGAACTGCACCATCTGCGCAGCGTGCTGCGGCGGCCAGAAGATGTGGTTGTGGAAGAAACCGTCACCGTAGTAGGCGGCCTGCTCCGCGATCTCGGGGCTGCGGATCGAGCCATGCCAGACGAACGGCGCGATGTCGTCGAGCGGGCGCGGCGTCGAGGTGAAACCCTGCAGCGGTGTGCGGAACTTGCCCTCCCACGTCACGTTCTCCTCGTTCCACAGGCGGCGCAGCAGCGCGTAGTTCTCGATGGCGAGCGGGATGCCGTCGCGGATGTCCTTGCCGAACCACGGGTAGACCGGGCCGGTGTTGCCGCGCCCCAGCATGAGGTCGACGCGGCCGCCGGCGAGATGCTGCGCGTAGGCGTAGTCCTCGGCGATGCGCACCGGGTCCGTCGTCGTGATGAGCGTCGTCGACGTCGACAGGATGATGTTCTTCGTCACCACCGCGAGGTTCGCCATCAGCACGGCCGGGTTGGCCGGTGCGACGAACGGCGGGTTGTGGTGCTGGCCCGTGGCGAAGACGTCGAGGCCCACCTCGTCGGCGAGCTTCGCCATCTCGACGGTGTTCGCGATGCGCTCGTGCTCGCTGACGGTGCGCCCTGTCGTCGGGTTCGTCGTGACGTCACCGACGGTGAAGATGCCGAACTGCATGAGGGCCTCCCTTGGTCCATGCATTCATGTAGTTGAAAATGCAACTACTTGCCGAACGGGACGGCGCGGCCGGTTATTCCAGCTGCGCGCCCGGTGACTCTGGCCCTGCGCGGCCCAACTGCGACTCCCGTACCCATCTGCGATTTTCGTCCACATTCGATGGACGTTGGTGAATGAGCGGTTGTCGTCAGCCTCGTCGCGGGGGCGGACGCAGTGCAGGAGGCGATAGATGCGCGCGACGCGCCACTCGGACGGTGGCTGCCGCTTCGACGACCGGCCCGAACGGTCATCCTTCAGTCGCCATCGACGTCTCCGAGGTCGCCGGTGGCGCGCGGATCGAGCGCGAGACGCGCCGCATGTTCGGGCAGCGGCGGGGGAGTGCCGCCCCATTCCGGGCAGAGCGCCTTGTGGTCGCACCACGAGCACGAGCGCGACTTCTTGGGCCGCCAGTCACCCGTCTGAGCACAGCGCTCGATCGCGCGCCACAGCGCTTTGAGCTTGCGTTCGAGCGCGAGCAGGTCGGCCTCGTCGGGTTGATAACGCAAGAACTGACTGTTGCCCAGGTAGACGAGTTGCAGCATGAGCGGCATGACGCCCCGCGTGCGCCAGATGACGAGCGCGTAGAACTTCATCTGGAACAACGCCTTGCCCTCGAACAGCTCCGACGGCGCGCGTCCCGTCTTGTAGTCGACGACGCGGATCTGCCCGCCGGGAGCGACGTCGAGGCGGTCGATGTACCCGCGCAGCGTGAGCCCATCGAGGTCGGCCTCGACGTAGAGCTCGCGCTCGGCGGGTTCGAGGAACTGCGGGTTCTCCATCGCGAACCACTTCTCGACGAGCTTCTCCGCATCACGCAGCCACACGGCGAGATCGTGCGGTGTGCTGCCCGCGAGTTCGGCCAGCTCCGGTTCATCGGTGAGCATGTCCTCCCAGGCATGGGGGACGAGGTCGAGCGCCCGCTCGAGCGTGCGCTTCGGGGCGTCGACGTCGAAGATACGCTCGAGCACCGAATGGACGAGCGTCCCCCGCGACGCCGCCGCACTCGGCGACTCCGGCAGCTTGTCTATGACGCGGAAGCGATAGAGCAGGGGGCACTGCATGAAGTCGGAGGCGCGCGACGGAGACAACGAAGCGGGCATCCGAGAAGTCTAATCGGCCCGGCGCACGAGACCCACATAGTCTTGGGGCATGCCCGAGCCCACACCCGGCCTCAAGATCGCCTCGCTGCGCGGCGTTCCCGTCTACATCGGACGCACGTGGCCGATCATCGCCGTCATCATCGTCGCGATCTTCGGCCCGCAGGTCGCCTCGCTGCACCCCGAATGGGGTTTCGGCGCGTACGTCGTCGGCATCGGGTACGCGTTGCTGCTGCTGCTCAGCGTGCTCGTCCACGAGGCGGCGCACGCCCTCGTCGCACAGGCTTGCCACTACCGCGTCACGCACATCGTCGCCGACCTCATGGGCGGCCACACGAGCTACGACACCCCCGACGCGACGCCCGGACGCAGCGCGCTCGTCGCCGCCGTCGGGCCGCTGTCGAACGCGGCGCTCGCGGTGATCGGCTTCCTCGGCCACCGCGCGAGTGACGGCGACGGCGCCGTGCCGCTGCTGCTCGGGGCCTTCGCGTGGAGCAACGCGTTCGTCGCGGCGTTCAACGCGTTGCCCGGTCTGCCGCTCGACGGTGGGTTCCTCGTCGACGCGCTCGTGTGGAAGCTGACGGGCAACCGCGCCACGGGCATGAAGGCCGCCGGCTGGTGCGGACGCATCGTCGCCATCGGCGTGGCCGCGTGGGCCGTGCTCGGGTTCGTACGCGCGCCCGGCTCGTTGTGGAGCCTCGTGTGGCTGCTGTTCATCGCCTCGTTCCTCTGGCGCGGCGCGAGCGTCGCCGTCAACGTCGGCATCAACCGCGAGTTCCTCGGCGGCATCCGAGTCGCCGACGTCATGCGCCCCGCCGTCGCCGTCCCCGCGAGCACGCCCGTCGCGGCGCTGCCGGAGACGGGCGACACGATCGTCCTCATCGACGCCGACGGCGCCGCGAGCGCCCTCGTCGCGCCCGGTGCGCACGTGCGGGTGCCCGTGGATCAGCGCCCACACGTGCCCGCGAGCGCCCTCGGCGAGGCCCTGCTGCCGCATGCGGGCGCCGTCATCTCCTCACCGCAGGACGACGTGATGGCGATCCTGCCCGCGTTCGAGGGCGATCCGACGCCGGGTGTCGTCACCGTCAGCATGCCGGTGGAAGGGCAGCCCGCAGCTGCCGACGACCCGGTCGCGCTGCGACTGGTCGGCATCGCGACGCTCGCCGACCTCGAGCGTGCGATGCAGCGTCACGCGCACGAGAGCGGCACCATGCCGCGGGGCGCCTAGACTTGCTCCCCATGAGCGAGAGCGATCAGACCCCCGCCCCGTCGACCGGCGCCGAGTACCGCCGCGGCCCCTTCCGGGAGGGCGAGCGCATCCAGCTCACCGACCCCAAGGGGCGCATGCACACGATCACGCTGACGCCCGGCAAGCAGTTCCACACCCACCGCGGTCACATCAAGCACGACGACCTCATCGGTTCGCCCGATGCGGTGACGGTGACGAACACGGCGGGCGTCGAGTACCTCGCGGTGCGTCCGCTGTTGAGCGACTACGTCATGTCGATGCCGCGCGGCGCGGCTGTCGTCTATCCGAAGGACGCCGGGCAGATCGTCACGATGGCCGACATCTTCCCCGGCGCACGCGTCGTCGAAGCGGGCGTCGGTTCGGGTGCGTTGTCGATGTCGCTGCTGCGCGCCGTCGGCGAGGACGGGCGCCTGTACTCGTTCGAGCGTCGCGAGGACTTCGCCGCCATCGCCGCGGGCAACGCGCGCGAGTTCTTCGGCGTCGACCACCCGGCGTGGAGCATCACCGTCGGCGACCTGGTCGAGGCGCTGCCGCAGACCGTCGAGTCGGGCACGATCGACCGCGTCGTGCTCGACATGCTCGCGCCCTGGGAGTGCCTCGACGTCGTTCACGAGGCGCTCGCGCCCGGCGGCGTGCTCATCTGTTACGTCGCGACCGCGACGCAGTTGTCGCGCGTCGCCGAGGCCGCGCGCGATCACGGCGGCTTCACCGAGCCGAATGCGTGGGAGAGCCTCGTGCGCGGCTGGCACCTCGAAGGCCTCGCCGTGCGCCCCGAGCACCGCATGCACGCCCACACCGGCTTCCTCATCTCCACGCGCCGCCTCGCCGACGGCGTCGCCGCGCCGCTCGTCAAGCGCCGCCCTGCCAAGGGTGCCTACGGTGACGACGGCGCTCCCGCCAGCGCCCCGGAGCCCACGCCCCACGACGCGTGGACACCCGAAGCCGTCGGCGAACGCCCCGTCTCCGACAAGAAGATGCGCAAGCTCGTGCGCTCGTTCGAGAACACCCCGACGGCACAGGCGCTCGCGGGCGATGACACCGCACGCGCCCCTGAGTCGGCGGCGCCGGCGGGCTCTGACGACGCTTCGGTGGCGCAGGCGAGCGCCGGCCCGGCCGCCGACGCGGAGACGTCCGTCGCTGCTGAACCGGACGCTGCCGCAGAGAACGCCGAGGCGCCCGTCGCAACCGATCAGGACTGACGCGAGGGTCGTCTCAGACGTCGTCATCGAGGCACGAGCCAGCCATCAGCGCCTCGTCGAACGAGCACGATCCACTTGGGTCGTGCTCGTTCGTCGTCGCGGGTGTGCGCAGGTCGATAGGGTGGAACGAGTGGCTGCTCGGGCCGCGCTTCGGTGCGCACGAGGAGCCGGACGGCTCTGACGAGCACCCCGAAGGCGAAGGAAACGGTGATGAGCGGCCCGAAGTTCGACCCGACGGACCGGACGTCGTCCTCGAACGACACGTCATCAGGCGCGACGTCGCCCGCCGACGTCCTGCGGCTGCGTTCGCAGTTGACGACGGTGTCGTCGCAGAACGAGCGTCTCGTGCGCACGCTCAAGGATGCGCGCGACCAGATCGCGTCGATGAAGGGTGAGATCGAACGTCTCGCGCAGCCGCCGAACAACTACGCCACCGTCATCGCCGCGCATGACGACGGCAGCGCCGACATCTTCTACATGGGCCGCAAGATGCTCGTGTCGTTCTCGCCCGCGATCACGATCGAGGAGCTCGCGCCCGGCCAGGAGGTCATGGTCAACGAGGCCATGAACATCGTCAGGGTCGTCGGGTTCGAGCGCGCCGGCGAGACCGTCACGCTCAAGGAGACGCTCGAGGACGGCCGCCTGCTCGTCGCGACGGGCAACGACGAGGAACGTGTCGTCCGTACCGCCGGGCCGCTCGCGGACGTGACGGTGCGTCCCGGCGACACGCTGCTCATGGAGGCCAAGAGCGGTTTCGTGCTCGAACGGCTGACGCGCGCGGAGGTCTCCGACCTCGGGCTCGAGGAGGTGCCCGACATCGACTACTCCGACATCGGGGGCCTCGCCGGGCAGATCGAGACGATCCGCGACTCCGTCGAGTTGCCGTTCCTGCACGCCGATCTGTACGCCGAGCACCACCTGCGTCCACCGAAGGGCGTGCTGCTCTATGGCCCGCCTGGGTGCGGAAAGACGTTGGTGGCCAAGGCGGTTGCCGCGTCGCTCGCGAAGCAGGTCGCGGCGAAGCAGGGCAACTCGGACGCGACGAGCTACTTCCTCAACATCAAGGGCCCGGAGCTGCTCAACAAGTACGTCGGCGAGACGGAGCGTCACATCCGCGTGCTGTTCCAGCGCGCGCGCGAGGTCGCGAGTTCGGGCACGCCCGTCGTCGTGTTCTTCGACGAGATGGAGTCACTGTTCCGCATCCGTGGCGCCGGCGTCAGCTCGGACGTCGAGACGACGATCGTGCCGCAGCTGCTCGCCGAGATCGACGGCGTCGAGAGCCTCGAGAACGTCATCGTCATCGGCGCGAGCAACCGCGAGGACATGATCGACCCGGCCGTCCTGCGCCCGGGGCGCCTCGACGTCAAGATCCGCATCGAACGCCCCGACGAGGTCGCCGGGCGCGACATCTTCGGCAAGTATCTGACGCCGGCCCTGCCGTTCCACGCCGACGAAATCGCCGCGCACGACGGCGATCCGTCGAAGGTTGCGGTGTCGCTCATCGACATCGCTGCGGGGGAGTTGTATGCCCGCGACGACGCGCACGCCTACCTCGAGGCGACGTACGCGGACGGTTCGCGCGAGGTGCTGTACTTCGCCGACTTCGCGAGCGGCGCGATGATTCAGAACATCGTCGACCGCGCGAAGAAGGCCGCGATCAAGGCCCTCATCACCTCCGGCGAGCGCGGTATTCGCGCGGAGCACGTGCGTCAGGCGTGCCGTGACGAGTTCCGCGAGAACGAGGATCTGCCCGGCACGAGCAACCCCGACGACTGGGCCCGCGTGTCCGGCCGCCGCGGTGAGCGCATCGTCAGCATCCGCACGCTCGCGGACAAGAACTGACTCACGCGTCGCCACGGGTCAGTTCCGCAGCACCTCGACGAGCCGCGCGACGCCGCGTTCCAGTTCGGCGTCGTCGGGCGCCATGCGGGCGAGGACGCGAGGTGCCGTATCGCTGCGGCGATTCCCGAACGGGGAGCCGGATCAGGCGCGACGACGTTCCAGCACGCGCGCGACGAGACGCCAGCCGAGCATGCACGCGCCGTTGAACGCCAGCGCGACGATGACGAACGCGACGGCCGTGCCGTGCCCGGAAACCTGACGCAGGATCATTCCGACGAAGACCGTCGTCAGCCACACGATCACTCCCGACGTCAGCGAGCGCCCCGGCAATCGCTTCATGACGACGAGGACGATCCACCCGACGATCGCTCCCACGACGAACGGCCACGCCGTCGTCACGATGCCGGTGAGGGCGTAGGCCTCGCCGTGGTTGCGCCGTCCGACGGCGGCGAAGACGAGGACGACGAGCAGGTCGAGAAGCGGCGCGAGAGCAAGCATGACCCCACCGTATCCGCCGATCTTGCCCGGGTTTCGCAGCGCAGACGCCGCGGAACCCGGACAACAGCGACTATATTTATTGTCAATTCAATAGTCGTCGCCCGAGGAGCTTCGTGCCCAGCCGTCACTCACCCGCCCACGCCGAGCCCTCGGCCCGCTCCGGTGCGGGCTCGTCGCGTCAGAGCCTGATCGCCGCCGTCCTGTGCATCGCCGGCACCGTCGTCGCGCTGCAGCAGACGCTCGTCATCCCGCTCATCCCCGAGTGGCCGACGCTGCTGCACACGAGCGCCGACAACACCTCATGGCTCGTCACCGCGACGCTGCTCGCGGGTGCCGTCGCGACGCCCATCCTGGCGCGCCTGGCGGACATGGTCGGCAAGAAGAAGATCATGCTCGTGTCGCTGGCTTTCGTCATCGTCGGCTCGGTCATCGGTGGTATCGGCTCGGGGCTCGGCGCGCTCGTCGTCGCGCGCACGTTCCAGGGCGTGGGCGCGTCGATGATCCCGATCGGCATCAGCATCCTGCGCGACGAGCTGCCACGCGAGAAGGTGGGCGGCGCCGTCGCGACGATGAGCGCGACCCTCGGCATCGGCTCCGCGATCGGGTTGCCGCTCGCCGGTTTCCTCGTCGAGCACTTCTCCTGGCACATGGTGTTCTGGGTGTCGGTCGTCTCCGCGAGCCTCATGTTCGCGGCCGTCGCGCTCGTCGTGCCCGAATCGAAGGTCACCTCGCGCGGACGCTTCGACCTCGTCGGCGCCGTGCTGCTGTCGGCGGCGCTGCTGTGCCTGCTCGTGCCCATCACCAAGGGCGGGCAGTGGGGTTGGGGGAGCGAGCGCGTCCTGCTCCTGTTCGCCGCGAGCATCGCGCTGTTCGCCGTCTGGGCGCCGTACGAACTGCGTCACAACTCGCCGATGGTCGATCTGCGCACCTCGGCGCGACGCCCCGTGCTGCTGACGAACGCCGCGAGCCTGCTCGTCGGCTTCGCCATGTACGCCAACATGATGACGACGACCCAGCAGCTGCAGATGCCCGAAATCACCGGGTACGGCTTCGGCATGTCCGTCATCGCCGCGGGCGTCGCGATGCTGCCCGGTGGCCTCGCGATGGTCGTGCTGTCGCCCGCGAGCGCCGCCGTCACGAAGCGCTTCGGCGCCCGCACGACACTGCTCGCCGGCGCGCTCGGCCTTGCCGCGTCGTACACGCTGCGCGTCTTCCTCACCGGCGCGGTGTGGCAGGTCGTGCTCGGCGCCACGCTGTGCAGCGCCGCGACAGCGTTCGCGTACGCCGCGATGCCGACACTCATCATGCGGTCGGTGCCGCTGACAGAGACCGCGTCCGCGAACGGCCTCAACACGCTGCTGCGCTCGATCGGCACGTCGACGTCGTCCGCCGCCGTCGCGGCGATCCTGACGAACATGGCGATGCACGTCGACGGGCACGACCTGCCGAAGCTCGCCGCGTTCAAGGCCGTCTTCGTCATGGCCGCCATCGCGGCGCTCGCCTCCGCCATCGTCGCTGCGTTCGTGCCGACGGCGCAGCCCGCGTCCGCAAGCGCGCCGAGCGCCACCCCCGCGACGCATCCCGCCCCGGCGAGCGCCGACAAGGACGCCGTGCGTGGTGGCGACAGCCGCGAGATCGTCGCGACCGGAACGCTCGTCGGCCTCGACGGCCACCCCGTACGCCGCGGCGTCGTGACGGCGCTCGCCAGCGACGGCGCGCACCTCGACTGGGGGCGCGTCGACGACGACGGGTGCTACCGCCTCGCCCTGCCCGGCGCGGGACGCTACGTACTCGTCGCTTCCGCCGAGGGCTGGGCCACACGCTCGCGGATCGTCGAGGTCACGGGCCCCGGTCTGCCGCAGTTGAGCCTCGTCGACCCGCTGCAGCTCACGGGCGTCGTGCGGCGCAGCGACGGTTCGCCGGCCGCGCAGGTGCCGGTGACGCTCATCAAGCACTCGGGCGAGTACCACGCGGACACGCTCACCGACGGCGAGGGCCGCTACGTCATGCCGCTGCCGCCGGGCGGGCGCTACGTCGTCGCCGCTCTCGATGCCGAGCACGACGCGACAGCCGCGGCGAGCGTCACCGTGCTCACCGAACCGGTGAGCGCCGACATCACCCTCTGACCCGCCGATGTCGCCCGCGATTTCGGGCGCGGGCACTAGGAATCCCGGGCAACATCACTAGGGTGGCGCCATGACGGTTCAGCGCATCATGGGCATCGAGACCGAGTACGGCGTGCTGCGCCCCGGCGATCAACGGACGACGCCGATGGTGCTGTCGGGCCTCGTCGTGCGCGCCTACGCGAACGACGTCGGCCTCAACGCGGCGCAAAGTCGGTGGGACTACAGCGACGAGTCGCCGTTGCGCGATCAGCGCGGCTACGACATCGCTCGCGAGGTCGCGCACGAGAGCCAGCTGACCGACGAGATCGACCCGAGCTTCGCCAACGTCGTGCTCAAGAACGGCGCGCGCCTGTACGTCGACCACGCCCACCCCGAGTACAGCTCGCCGGAGGTGACGACGCCCCGCGACGCGGTCGCGTACGACCGCGCGGGCGAGGTCATCATGCGGCTCACGGCGGCGTTGCTCGCCGACGACGAGGACGGCCCGACGCAGCTGTACAAGAACAACACCGACGGTCAGGGCGCCTCGTACGGCACGCACGAGAACTACCTGCTGCGCCGCGACGTGCCGTGGGCGCGCGTCGTCGCGGGCATGACGCCGTTCTTCGTCGCGCGTCAGGTCGTCACCGGCAGCGGCCGCGTCGGCATCGGCACCGAGAGCGAGCGGGCCGGTTTCCAGCTCACTCAGCGCGCCGACTTCTTCGAGGCCGAGGTCGGTCTCGAGACGACGTTGAAGCGTCCCATCATCAACACGCGCGACGAGCCGCACGCCGACCACCGCAAGTATCGCCGCCTGCACGTCATCGTCGGCGACGCCAACCACGCCGACGTCGCGAACCTGCTCAAGATGGGCATGACGAGCCTCGTGCTCGGCGCTCTCGAGGACGAGGCCCTGCCGCGGATCGTCCTCGCGCGACCGGTCACGTCGATGCGCGCCGTCAGTCACGACCTGACGCTCGCCGAGCCGCTCGACCTCGTCGACGGCCGCGCGATGAGCGCGCTCGACATCCTCGAGGCGTACCGCGATGCCACGCACACGTGGTGGCGGCGGCGCGGCGACGACCCGGTCGAGGAGCAGACGCGCGAGGTCTTCGAGCACTGGGGGCGCGTCCTCGACGGGCTGCGTCGCGACCCCATGAGCCTCGCGGCCGACCTCGACTGGGTGGCGAAGAAGAGCGTCATGGAGGCGTTCATGACACGCCATGATGTCGGGTGGGACGACCCGCGTCTGCGCGCGCTCGACATCCAGTGGTCCGACGTGCGCGCCGACAAGGGCCTGTTCCACACGTTCGAACGCGCCGGTCGCTTCACCCGCGTCGTCAGTGACGAGGACGTCGCGCGCGCCGTCGTCGAGCCCCCGCGCGACACGCGAGCATGGTTGCGCGGCAAGAGCATCGAGGCGTTCGGCAGCGACGTCGCCTCCGCGTCGTGGGACGGGATGGTCTACCGCACCACGCAGCCCTCGAGCTACACGCGCATCCGCCTGCCCGAGCCACTCGCCGGCAGCGCCGAGCAGACCCGCGGTTGGTTCGACGCCGACGTCGCGCACCTCATCGCTCAGGTCGGGCCCGACCTCGTCGTCGAGTGAGCGATCGGGGCGGGCCGCGCGACGAGGTGGCACAGCTGCTCGAGAATTGTGCAAGTACACGGGGTTTGTGCCGCTCATTCCTCCTGCAGATACGCATTACTCGTGCAACGAGCACTCCGGCGTTCGGGCGGCGATAGGGTGGCGAACAGCAACCAGCGACGTCATTTCGAGGAGCAACGATGAGCGGTCAGCAGTTCAAGAACGCCGGCGGCAAGGGCGACGACGAGTTCGAGGCAGGCGCAGACGCCGGCCAGGTGCAGGCGGCGTCGTCGACGAGCGACATCGACTCGATGCTCGACGAGATCGACGGCGTGCTCGAGACCAATGCGAGCGAGTTCGTCTCCGGGTTCGTGCAGAAGGGCGGCGAGTGACGCCATGGGCTACGCGAGCGGCCCTGACACCGCGTCCAGTCACGACCTCAGCAGCGAGTCAGACGATCAGGAGCAGCCATGGAACGCCGCATCTACGGCATCGAGACGGAGTTCGGCGTCACCGCGACGACGAACGGTCAGCGTCGCCTGACGCCTGACGAGGTGAGCCGCGCGTTGTTCCGCAAGGTCGTCGCGTGGGGGCGTTCGAGCAACGTCTTCCTCGACAACGGCTCGCGCCTCTACCTCGACGTCGGCGCGCACCCCGAGTACGCGACGGCCGAGTGCGATTCGCTGCTTGATCTCGTCGCCCAGGATCGCGCCGGCGAGCGCATCCTCGACGACATGACGAGCGACGCCCAGGCGCGCCTGTCGGAGGACGGCGTCGACGGCACGATCTACGTCTTCAAGAACAACACCGACTCGGCGGGCAACTCCTACGGCTGCCACGAGAACTTCCTGCTCGATCGCGGCGCCGACATGAACCGCATCGCGGAGATCTTCGTCGCGTTCCTCGTCTCCCGCCAGCTCGTCGCGGGCGCCGGCAAGCTGCTCGTGCGTGACGGGCGCACCGTGTTCAACCTGACGCAGCGCGCCGAGCACATCTGGGACGGCTACTCGAGCGCGACGACGCGCTCACGCCCCATCATCAACAGCCGCGACGAACCGCACGCCGACTCGGCGCGCTACCGTCGCCTGCACGTCATCGTCGGCGACTCGACGATGAGCGAGGCGACGACGCTGCTCAAGGTCGGCTCCGCCCACCTCGTGCTGCGCATGATCGAGGCGGGGGAGAGCTTCCCGCGCCTGCACCTCGCCAACCAGATCCAGGCGATCCGCGACGTCTCCGCCGACCCCACCGGCCAGTGCGTCATCGAGCTGCAGGGCGGCACGAGCATGACGGCCCTCGCGATGCAGCACATGTTCCTCGCGCGCGCGACGGCGTTCGTCGAGCGCGAGGGCGACCCCGACCCGGCGATCGCGGACGTCCTCGACCTGTGGGGGCGCACCCTCGAGGCGGTCGAATCGCAGAACTTCACCGGTGTCGAGACCGAGATCGAATGGGTCATCAAGCGCAAGCTGCTCACCGACTACGCGGCGCGTCAGGGCCTCGAGCTGGACGACCCGAAGCTCGCCCAACTCGACCTCACGTTCCACGACATCCGCGCCGGACGCGGCGTGTTCGGTCTGCTCGAGAAGGCTGGACGCGTGCGACGCATCGTCGACGACGCCCGCGTCACCGAGGCCATGACGACGCCGCCACAGACAACTCGCGCGAAGCTGCGCGGCGATTTCGTCAGGGCCGCACGTGCGGCGGGGCGCGACTTCACCGTCGACTGGGTGCACCTCAAGCTCAACGACCAAGCCGGCCGCACGCTCATGTGCAAGGATCCGTTCCTCGCCACCGATGCCCGCGTCGATCGTCTCGTCGAGAGCCTGACGACGCCCGTCTGAGACGCCCGCGGGCTCGGACGCACAGGCCCTTGCCAGGCGAAGCACATCCCACGCGGGTTATCGTGGCGGACGACCTGTCACCCATCGCGCGAGGATCCTCTGCTGTGACTTCCCCCAAGCGTCTGCTTGCCCTGGCCGCTCTGCCCATCGTCTTCCTGGCCGGATGCGGCAACGACGACTCGAAGGCCTCCAAGAGCTCGAGCGGCTCCTCCGGCGCCAGCGCGTCGTCGAACGCATCGTCACCGTCGTCGTCGAGCGGGCTGTCCGCACCCGCGACGAAGGGCAACCTCGACGACGTCAAGGTCGACACGAAGGACGCTGCGAAGCCCACCGTCTCGATCGCGAAGGACAAGCTGCCGTTCGGCACGAGCAGCACGAAGCCGAAGATCCTGACGCAGGGTTCCGGCAAGACGGTCGGCAACAACGACATCGTCAAGGCCAACTTCGTCATGGTGAACGGCACGACCGGCAAGACGATCGGTTCGACGTTCGGTGAGACCGTGCCCAGCTTCAACATGAGCGACAACAACAACCTGCCGGGCATCATCAGCACGCTGAAGGGCCAGAAGGCCGGGACGAAGCTCGTCGTCTCCCTGCCGCCGAAGGACAGCTTCGGTGCCGCGGGCAACGAGAAGATCGGTGTCGGCGCGAACGACAACCTCGTGCTCTACATGGAGATCAAGGCCACCGACACGCCGCTCAAGGAAGCCCAGGGCACGACCAAGGACGCGCCCGCCGACATGCCGAAGGTCAGCGTCCCCGCCGGCCAGGGCAAGCAGGCGAGCATCACCGTCGCCAAGGGCGCGAAGGCCCCGACGAGCCTCAAGACGGCCACCCTCATCGAGGGCAACGGCAAGAAGGTCGCCTCCGGCGACTCGGTCGCCGTCAGCTACACCGGCCAGATCTGGGGCACGTCGACGATCTTCGACGCCACCGCGAAGCACAACGACGGTGGCAAGCCGTCCGTGTTCGTCATCGGCAAGGGCCAGGTCATCACCGGCTGGGACAAGGCGCTCGTCGGCCAGAAGGTCGGCAGCCGCGTGCTCGTCGTCGTGCCGCCGTCCGAGGGCTACGGCAAGGACGGCAACCGGCAGGCGGGCATCAAGGGCACCGACACCCTCGTGTTCGTCGTCGACATCCTCGCCGCCAACTGACACGCTGAGCCTGTCAGCGACACTTTCTCGAAGGAGCAACCATGGGTTTCGACCCCAAGACGACCAAGCCCGAGATCGACTTCCCCGGTGACACCCCGCCGGCGGAACTCGTCGTCGAGGACATCACCGTTGGTGACGGCGCCACCGTCGAGGCCGGCGACATCATCAAGGCGCACTACGTCGGCGTCTCCTGGTCGACCGGCGAGGAGTTCGACGCCTCGTGGAACCGCGGCGAGCCGCTGGAGTTCACCGCCGGCGTCGGCCAGGTCATCCAGGGCTGGGACGAGGGCCTGCTCGGCATGAAGGTCGGCGGCCGCCGCAAGATCATCATCCCGCCGGCGCTCGGCTACGGCGAGCGCGGCGCGGGTGCCTCGATCGGCCCGAACGAGACGCTGATCTTCGTCGTCGACCTCGTCTCGACGAACAAGCCCGGCGCTGGACGCTCCTTCGGCCTGCGCTGAGGTAGCCTTCGCCACTCTGGTCGTCCGCGAGTGGGTTCGGCCTGAGCAACAAGACGGGGTGAGTGCCATCGGTACTCACCCCGTTCTGCGTGCCCGTGGCCATCACGCGGGGCCGAGTGCCGCCAATCGCACACCTGTGCGAATGAGAGGGTAGGCTCTGCAGCAGGACCACGGCGTCAGACCCGACAGCGACGAAGGAGCGAGCGTGGCAGCACGACCCACCCCGGAGGCGAAGACCGAGCGCCTGCTCAACCTCGTCATCGCGCTGCTCTACACGCGCAGGCCGCTGACGAAGGACGCCATCCGTCAGGCCGTGCGCCCGTACACCGAGGCACCGAACGACGAAGCCTTCGACCGGATGTTCGAGCGGGACAAGGACGAGTTGCGTGAGCTCGGCATCCCGCTGCGCGCCGAACCCATCGACATCCTGTTCGAGGACGAGATCGGCTACCGCATCGACAAGCGTGAGTACGAGCTGCCCGACCTGCACTTCGACGCCGACGAACTCGCTGTCCTCGGCCTCGCCTCGCGTGCGTGGCAGCAGGCCAGCCTCGCCGGCCCTGCGGCGGCGGCGATGCGCAAGCTCGAGGCGCTCGACATCAGCCCCGACGTCGAATCGGTCGTCGGCCTCGAACCTCGTATCCGCACCAGCGAACCCGCCTTCGACGCCGTCAAGGACGCGGTGATGACGCGGCGCGCCATCACCTTCACCTACCGCGCGGCCGGGCGGGAGAGCGCTGTGCGCCACGTTCAGCCGTGGACGGTGACGAACCGTCGGGGTCATTGGTACGTCGCCGGGTTCGACACCGACCGTGACGCGCCGCGCGTCTTCCGTCTCTCGCGCATCGAGGGCCCGGTGCGACTCGTCGGCAAGCCGGGCGCCTACGAGGTGCCGGGCGATCACGACACGAGCGCCCTCATCGAACGTACCGAACGCACCCCCGACTGGGCGCCTGCCGTCCTGCGGGTGCGCGCGGGGCGAGGACACTCGCTCGTGCGGCGCGCCCGCACCGTCGGCGTCATCGACGAGACGTGGCAGCTCATCGACATCGAGTACGCCGACCCCGGCGTGCTCGCCGACGAAGTCGCCTCCTTCGGCGCCGACGTGCTCGTGGAGAAGCCCGACGAGCTGCGCGAACGTGTCATGGCGCGCCTGCGGGGCGCCTATGAAGCCCAGACGGCGGAGACTGCACCATGAACGCCCGCACTGACAAGGCCGCCCGCTCTGGGGCGATCGACTCTGGGTCCGCCGACACGGGTTCCATCAGCTCGGGGTCGATCAACTCGGGGCCGATCAACTCCGAAGCGGCGACGACGCGCCTGTCACGGCTGCTCACGATGGTGCCGTGGCTGATGAACCGTCAGGGCATCGACATCGAGGAGGCGGCCCGCACCCTCGGGGTCAGCCGCGCGCAGATCGAGGCCGACCTCGAGCTGCTCTTCGTCTGCGGCACACCCGGCCACATGCCCGACGACCTCATCGAGGCCGAGTGGGAGCAGGGGCGTGTCTACATCCGCAACGCCGACACCATCGCCAAACCGCTGCGCTTCACCCGCGACGAGGCGCTCGCCCTCACCGTCGGGCTGCGCACGCTGCTCGACGTGCCCGGGCTGCAGGAGCGCGACGCCGTCGATCGCGCCCTCGCCAAGCTGAGCGAGGCGACGGGGGAGAGCGGCGCCGCACGCGTCCACGTCAGCCTCGAACGCGATGGTGAGCAGATGCTCAGCACGCTGCAGGACGCGGTGCGCCGCGCACATCGGGTGCACCTGCGCTACCTTGCGCCCGCCCGGGACGAGGTGACGGAGCGCGACGTCGACCCGCTGCGCCTGTTCACCTCCGACGGCCACTGGTACCTCGAAGGGTGGTGCCGTCGCGCCGAGGGCATGCGCACGTTCCGTCTCGACCGCATCGAGAGCGTCGAGCTCCTCGATGTCCGGGCCGAGATCCCGCAGGACGCGCAGCGCACCGACCTCTCGCGCGGCTTCTTCGCCCCCAGCCCCGACGCGCCGCAGGTGCGTCTGCGGGTGCAGCGGGCCGCGTTCTGGATCATCGACTACTACCCGTGCTTCGACGTCGAACGATCCGACGACGGCGAGCACGCAGACGTCTCGCTCGTCCTCGGCGACGGGCGCTGGTTGCGCCGGTTGCTGCTGCAGCTCGGCCGGGACGCCCAGGTGCTCGCGCCTGCCGCGGTGCGGGCGCAGGTCGCCGACGAGGCCCGCCGCGCCCTCGACGCCTACGCCGAGAGGCTCGGGGGCACCGTGCCGTGACGTGGTGGATGTGGCTGCTGTTCTGGGCGATCTTCTGGGTCACGGCCGTCGCCTACCTCGCCTGGCGATGCTGGCGCGTGTGGCCGCACGCGCGCGACTTCGCCCGCACGACGTCCGAGGCTTGGTCGCGTCTCGACGAGGCGCGCAACCTCGCCGAGCAGCGATCCGCCGCCGAGAACAGTGCGGCGCTCGTCACGCAGGGCGTCGACGATCTCGCGTGGAACAAGCCGGCCTCGCACTGGCGAGGCGAGCGTCAGCGGGCCCGCGAACGGCAGCGCGACCTGCGCTTGGACTCCCAGGCCGAGGTGTGGTCGTCTTGGCGCGATCCACTAGAGTGAACGACGACCATGCGGCTGCCGCCGCGCCGGAAACTCCCGGGATTCAAGGACTGGCCATGAAAAACCTGCTCGAACACCCCGCGTCACTGCTCATCCTGGTGCTCGTCATCGTCGTGCTCCTGGGCTGGAAGAAGCTGCCCGACATGGCGCGCAGCCTCGGGCGCAGCTCGCGCATCCTCAAGAGCGAGATCGACGAGATGAAGACGGAGAGCAACCGGTCGAAGGCCTCCGGCGCCACCGTCGAGGGTGAGACGGCGAACCCAGTGCACGACGCCAACGGCAACCCGGTCCACTCCGGTGACCCCGTGACGCGCACCGACGCGCACCGCAACGACGTCTGATCGGATCCCGTTCGCTCGTGGCAATCTTCGGACGACGCAAGGACAACCCCGAAGCGCGGATGTCCATCGGCGACCATCTGCGCGAATTCCGCAACCGCGCGATCGTCGCCGGCGTCGCGATCCTGCTGTGCTGCATCATCGGCTGGCACTACTACCAGAACATCTACGACTTCATCGAGCAGCCGTTCCGCGACTACCAGCACGCCCACCCCGAGGCGCACGTCGAGGTCGCGTTCAACGCCGTCACGGCGCCGTTCAACCTCAAGTTGAAGGTCGTGGCGTGGGCCGGCCTCATCCTCGCGGCGCCCGTGTGGCTGTGGCAGATCTGGGCCTTCCTCGTGCCCGGCCTGACGCCGCGGGAAAAGCGCGTCGGCCGCATCTTCGTCGCCTCAGCGATCGTGCTGTTCGCCTGCGGCGTCTACATGGGGTCGCTGACCTTCGGCAACGCCGTCGAGATGTTCATCAGTGCGACGCCGCGCGGCGCGGCCAACTTCGCCGACGGCGGGATGTACTTCTCGTTCGTCACCCGCTTCATCCTGTCGTTCGGGCTGACGTTCATGCTGCCGATCCTGCTGCTGGCACTCAACGCGGTCGGCGTGCTCAAGGGCCGGATCATGCTCAAGGGGTGGCGCTTCGCCGTCATCATCGCAGTGGCCTTCGCGGCCATCATGACGCCGACGCCGGACGTCTACACGATGTTCCTCATGGCAGTGCCGCTCATCGTGCTGTTCTTCGGCAGCGCAGGGCTAGCCCTCGCACTCGACGCGTGGCGTGCACGCAAGGAGAAGCATGAGCGTCCGGCCTGGATGGACGTCAGCGACGACCAGGCCTCGGCCCTGTGAGGCCCAGGCTGCAGGCACGACACACATGACGCCCGACGGCGGGCTCCCGAGCGGGAGCCCGCCGTTGTCATAGCCTGGGGGCATGTCGTCGCCCGCCGAGAAGTTCGCCCAGGCCGCTCGTCGGCGAAAGTTCGACTCGAGTCACCTCGGCCACTTCGTCGAGACGTTGCCGTACCCGCTCGACGACTTCCAGTCGGAGGCGGCGCGGACCGTGCAGGACGGACGCAGCGTCCTCGTCGCAGCGCCGACGGGTGCGGGCAAGTCCGTCGTCGGCGAGTTCGCCTGCTATCTCGCGGTGCACACCGGGCGCAAGGCGTTCTACACGACGCCGATCAAGGCGCTGTCGAACCAGAAGTACGCCGACCTCGTCGAGATGCTCGGAACGGAGAACGTCGGGCTGCTGACCGGTGATACCTCGCACAACAGTGAGGCGCCGGTCGTGGTCATGACGACCGAGGTGCTGCGCAACATGCTCTACGCGGGCAGTTCGACGCTGGGCGGCCTCGGCTTCGTCGTCATGGACGAGGTCCATTACCTCGCCGACCGCTTCCGCGGCGCCGTGTGGGAAGAGGTGATGATCCACCTGCCCGAGTCGGTGCAGGTCATCGCGCTGTCGGCAACGGTGAGCAATGCCGAGGAGTTCGGCGACTGGATGCAGCAGGTGCGCGGCGACACCGACGTCGTCATCACCGAGCACCGCCCGGTGCCGCTGTACCAGCACATGATGGTCGGCGCGCGCCTGTACGACCTGCTGGGCGAGGACGAACGCGGCGATCGCGTCGTCAACCCCGACCTGCTCTCGCGCATCGCGAGCCTGACGGCGCCCGCGCGCGGCGGTCACCGCTTCGACGCCGGCGCCCCGTCCGGTCGACGTGGGCGCGGCCGCCGTCCCGCGCCGCGTCAGCCGCAAGGGGAGACGTTCCGCCCGGCGCCGCGCGCCGAGGTCATCGCCGCACTCGATCGCGCGGGGCTGCTGCCGGCCATCACGTTCATCTTCAGCCGCGCCGGGTGCGAGGGCGCCGTCGCGCAGCTGCTCGGGTACGGCATGCAGTTGGTCACCGACGATGAGAGCGCCACGATCCGCGCCTACGTCGCCGAGCGCGTCGCGCACATCCCCGTCGAGGATCTTGCCGTCATCGGTTACCACGACTTCGTCGAGGGCCTCGCGCGCGGCTTCGCCGCGCACCACGCGGGGATGCTGCCGACGTTCCGCGAGATCGTCGAGGAACTGTTCGTCACCGGTCAGATCAAGGCCGTATTCGCGACGGAGACGCTCGCTCTCGGCATCAACATGCCGGCGCGCAGCGTCGTGCTCGAACGGCTTGTCAAGTACAACGGTGAAGCTCACGTCGACGTCACGCCCGCGGAGTTCACCCAGCTGACGGGCCGCGCGGGCCGGCGCGGCATCGACGTCGAGGGCCACGCGATCGTTCTGTACAACCGCGGCGTCGAACCGGAGGCAGTCGCAGGCCTCGCATCGCGCCGCACCTACCCGCTGCGCTCGAGCTTCCGCCCGACGTTCAACATGGCCGTCAACCTCGTCCACACCGTCGGACGGGAGCGGGCGCGCGAGGTGCTCGAGTCGTCGTTCGCGCAGTTCCAGGCCGACCGCAGCGTCGTCGGGTTGTCGCGTCAGATCGTCAAGAACAATGAGGGCCTCGAGGGCTACGCCGAGGCGATGCAGTGCCACCTCGGCGATTTCGCGGAGTACGCGGGCATCCGCCGTCGCATCAGCGACCTCGAGAAGAACGCGCAGAAGCGACGCGCCGCCGCCCTGCGCGCCGCCGCGGACCGCTCGCTCGCCGACCTCAGCCCCGGCGACGTCGTGCGCGTGCCGTCCGGGCGACGTGAGGGGCTCGCCATCGTGGTGCGCACCAACCGCGGCGGCAAGCGCGAGGGCCCGAGCCCGTCCGTCGTCACCGAGGACGCACAGCTGCGCCAGATCCGTTCCAGCGACATCCACGCGCCGCTCGAGGTGCTGACGCACCTCGCCATCCCGAAGACGTTCACCGCACGCTCGTCGAAGTCGCGCCGCGACCTCGCGGCGACGCTGCGCGCCAAGGTGCCGCACGATCCGCCGAAGCCGTTGCGACGCACCGAGATCGAACCGGACAAGGCCGTCACCGCGGAGATCGAGGAGTTGCGACGCCGGCTCGCCGCCCATCCGTGCCATGCGTGCGAGTACCGCGAGGAGCACGCGCGCTGGGCGCAACGCTGGTGGACGCTGCGCCGCGAGACCGACGCGCTCGTCACGAAGGTCGAGAACCGGACGAACACCGTCGCGAAGCAGTTCGACCGCATCTGCGACCTGCTGCTCGAGTTCGACTACCTCGCGGCCGATCCGTCGGCTGCCGGTGGAGTGAAGCTGACCAACGACGGCGCGATGCTCATGCGCCTGTACTCGGACAAGGATCTGCTCACCGCCGAGTGCCTGCGCTCGGGTGCGTGGAAGGGCCTTGACGCACCGTCGCTCGCGGCGGCCGTCTCGGCGCTCGTCCACGAGTCGCGGCGTGACGTGGTCGGTGAGACCCCGCGCATGCCGAACCGTGATGTCGCCGACGCGCTGGAGCGCACGCACGAGCTGTGGTCGGTCATCGACGACGCGCTCGTCATGCACCGACTGCCCGAGATGGCGGCACCCGACGCGGGCCTGGCCTGGGCCGCGCACCGCTGGGCGAGCGGCCAGGGCCTCGAGACGGTGCTACGCGACGAGGACCTCACCGCCGGCGACTTCGTACGACGCTGCCGTCAGCTCGTCGACGTGCTCGACCAGATCGCCGCCGCCACCGATGACGACGGCATCCGCAGGGCAGCGCGCAAGGCGATCAAGGGCGTGCAGCGCGGCGTCGTCGCGGCTGACCGGATCGACTGAACGTCAGCGGGCGAGGGCTGCGGAGAGGCGTTCAGCGGAGCCGCCCATGTCCCAGCGCGCTGCGAAGTCAGCGAATCCGGCGCCGTCGGCGACGCCCTGCGGGCGCGTCGTGACGAGGTCGTGGGGCACACGGACGTCGAGAGCGACGTCGACGACGCGCGGTGCGACGTCGAGGTAATCGGAGGCCGCTTCGAGACGCGTGCGGCGTGCGCCCTTGATCCGCGGGTCGCCGGAGGCGACGGCTTCACGGATGGCCGCGAGGGAGCCGAACTCGGCGATGAGGGCCGCCGCCGTCTTCTCACCGATGCCGGCGACACCGGGCAGCCCGTCACTCGTGTCGCCGCGCATGACGGCCATGTCGGCGTAGGCGCGGCCCGTCGCGACGCCGTACCTCGCCATGAGGAAGCTCTCGTCGACGAGGTCGGGGGCCCGCACGCCACCCTTGGCCGTGTAGATGACGCGCACGCCCATCGCGTCGTCGACGAGTTGGAACAGGTCGCGGTCACCGGTGACGACGTCGACGGGGCCGGCGTCGCGGAATCGGTGCGTCAGGGTGCCGATGACGTCGTCGGCCTCGTACCCGTCGACGCCGAGGCGGGTGATGCCGACGAGTTCGAGCAGTTCGCGGATGAGCGGCACCTGCGGGGTGAGATTCTCGGGGCTCTCCTCGGCGACGTCGGAGCCCTCTTGCACGCGGTGCGCCTTGTAGCTCGGGATCGCTTCGACGCGGAACGCGGGGCGCCAATCGTTGTCCCAGCAGGCGACGATGTCGGTCGGCTCGTACGTCGTGAGCAGCGTCGCGATCATGTCGGCGAAGCCGCGCAGCGCGTTGTTGGGCGTGCCGTCGGCGGCGGTGCGCTCGGGCACGCCGTAGAAAGCGCGGAAGTAGAGGCTGGCAGAGTCGAGCAACATGAGTCGGCGCGGCGTCATGGGCGCCATCCTGTCACGGTGCGGCGTCGAGCGTCAGTGCTCGTCAGCGCGCGCGATGTCGGCCACGCGGGCGCCGCAGGCACGGACGAGGTCGTCGGGGGAGAGCCGGACGTCGAAGCCGCGACGGCCGCCGGAGACGCAGACCCGCGGATGTTCGTGCGCCTGCGCGTCGATGACGACGTCGAGGCGTGAGCGCGTTCCGAGCGGGCTGACGCCGCCGAGGACGTAGCCGGTGAGACGCCGGACGTCGGCCTCCGCGGCCAGCACAGCTTTCTTCGCGCCGCACGCGGCGGCAACCGCCTTGAGGTCCGCCATCGTCGAGACGGGGACGCAGGCCATCGCGAAGCGGCCGGTGTCGAGCTTCACGACGAGCGTCTTGTAGACCGACGCAGGGTCGAGCCCCAGCGCGGATGCCGCCTCGGCGCCGTAGCTCGTGACGTCGGGATCGTGGGCGTAGGGGAGCGCCTCGTAGGCGATACCGAGCCGGTCGAGGGCGCGGGTCGCGGGCGTGGCGGGTGGTGTGTTCATCGTGCGAGACATCGCGTTCATCCTGCTACCTCATGCCCGACGGATTCAAGGTGCGTGACACGCCTGCGCACACAAGGCATGACGCACCTCGGCCACTGTTCGGCGCCCCGTCGGCCGGGCGCCAGTGCGCTCACCTGCGTTGCTCCTGGGCTGTGGGGCGGCTATGTTGGCTCGAACGCGCCCGTAGCGCGCGTCATTGCGGACGGGCCTCACGCCTAGTAGAAAACTTCGCGGTTCACCCCGCGATGGCCCCAACGGCGTGAGCCCGTCCGCCGCCTCTCGCCTGAGAGGCCTACGCTTGGCCGGTGCCCACGAAAGCTCTCCTTCGCGCATTCGGCGCCATCGGCGCCGGGTTGCTCCTGTGGCTCGCGTTTCCCGACCACGGTCTGTGGTGGACGCCGCCAATAGCCGTCGCCCTCATCACGCTGTGCCTCTGGCGCGTGCGGGCGCGCACCGGCGCGCTGCTCGGTTTCGTCTTCGGCATGGCGTTCTTCCTGCCGACGCTGTCGTGGTCGGGCGTCTACGTCGGCGCGTTCCCGTGGACAGCGCTCGCCGTCCTCGAATCGCTCTACATGGCCGCGCTCGGCGCAGCGGTTGCGCTCGTGCAACGTCGCCGCATCGCGCCGTTCGTCGTCGCCTGCCTGTGGGTGATGCAGGAATGGC
Source organism: Dermacoccus sp. GAS27A (assembly GCF_044909235.1). Taxonomy (NCBI): domain Bacteria; kingdom Bacillati; phylum Actinomycetota; class Actinomycetes; order Micrococcales; family Dermacoccaceae; genus Dermacoccus; species Dermacoccus sp. GAS27A. The sequence goes on from NZ_JBIYDW010000004.1 coordinate 278,265, forward strand.
TGCGCTCGACGACGCCGTTCGGCGGATTCCCCTGGGCACGCCTGTCGTTCTCCCAGGCCGACGCACCGTGGGCACCGCTCATCGCGTGGGTCAGCGCACCCGGCCTGACGTTCGTGCTCGCGCTCGCCGGCGCGGCGCTCGCATCGTGCGTGGCCCTGGCCGCGCCGCGGCTCTTCACGGCGGAGCGGCGGGGGAGTGCGGGCCGAACGTCTGCTTCGGATTCGGCTTCGGTTTCGGACGACGCCCACACCTCAGCGAACGCCACGGGCTCCGGGGCCACGCCTGTTGGTGACGCACGGCCCGACGGCGCCCGCGGCATCACGGCTCGTCTCCCGATCGCCGTGCCCGCTGCGGCCGCGTCGACGGCCGTCCTCGCACTGATCGTCGGCTCACTCATCACGCCCGGCACGAGCGGGCGGATGCTGCGCGTCGTCGGCGTGCAGGGCAACGTGCCCACCGAGGGGCTCGAGTTCAACGCGCAGCGCCGCGCCGTGCTCGACAACCACGTCCACGCGACGCTCGACCTCGCCAAGCAGATCGATGCCGGAGCGACGCCGCGCCCCGATGTCGTCGTCTGGCCCGAGAACGCCTCCGACATCGACCCCAAGCGCAACCCCGAAGCGGGCGCCGAGATCGCCTCAGCCCTCGCCGCCGTCAACACGCCGCTCATCGTCGGTGCGGTGCTGAACGAACCACGCCCCGAGGTGTCCAACGCGTCGATGCTCTACCTGCCCGGCAAGGGCCTGAGCGACACCTACGTCAAGCAGCACCCGGTGCCGTTCGGCGAATACATCCCGTACCGCTCGTTCTTCCGCACGTTTTCCTCGCAGGTCGATCTCGTCAAGGCCGACTTCGCCTCCGGGCGCAAGGTCGGGTTGTTCACGCTGCCGAACGCGAAGGGTGACGTGAAGCTCGCCCCGATCATCTGCTTCGAGGTCGCCTACGACGATCTGCTGCGCAAACCGGCGAACCAGGGCGCACAGATCTTCGCCGTCCAGACGAACAACGCGACGTTCGGCCACACCGCCGAGTCGACGCAGCAACTCGCGATCTCGCGCCTACGCGCGCTCGAATACGGCCGCTCGATCATCCACGTCTCGACGGTCGGCGTCAGCGCCCTCATCACCCCCGACGGGCAGCTGCACGAGCGCAGCGAACTGTTCACGCAGAAGGTGCTGACCGGGCAGCTGCCCCTGCGTTCGGACGCGACGCCCGCCCAGCGGCTCGGACGCTGGCCCGAGATCGCCGCCTCCGTCGTCAGCGTGGTCGCGCTCGCGTTCGCGCTGCGTCATGCCCGCCTGCCGCGCCGTCGCCGCAAGAACGGTCGCGGCGACGCCTGAGCCCGCTTTCGCTGGTGCCCACCGGGGTTCCACGACCGGCGATCGCTTCACGATTCGTCGACGAATCGGAACTCTTCGAGCGTGCCCGCGCGTTGAACCAGATGTGAACACCACGACTCGACCTCGCCGCCGCGGCTTCGCGCGCTGGCTCATGCTGGCGTTGCTCGTCGTCCCCGTCGTCGAGGTCTTCATCATCCTCAAGGTCGGGCAGCAGATCGGTGGCCTCAGCACCTTCCTGCTGCTCCTGTTCTGGTCGGCGCTCGGCGCGTGGATCGTCAAGCGCGAGTTCTCGCGCGCGTTCGGATCCCTCCGTCAGGCGTTCGGCTCTGGTCGTATGCCTGCGCGCGAGCTTTCCGACGCGGCGCTCGTCCTCATCGGCGGCACGCTGCTGCTCGCCCCGGGCTTCCTCACGGACGCACTCGGCCTGTTCGTCCTGCTGCCCTTCACGCGCCCGCTGACGCGCCGACTGCTCGAAGGTGCCGTCGCACACAAGCTGTTCGGTGCATCTCCCCTTGGTGCGGCCGCCTTTGGTGCCGCGAACGCGGCGCCCGGCCGAGTGCGCTTCACCCGCGTGCGCGCCGCCGATGCGGGCGGCGCTTCGGCGGCCGGTCCGTCACCCGCGCCCGGGCCATACCCCACCGCCGACGCGTTCGCCACGCAGGCCGGGCGCGACGCTGCCTGGAACTCTCCACGACGGGGTGCGTCCGACGTCGTCGAGGGCGAGATCATCGACTGAGTTGGTGAGACGGCTCGGCCGCAGTGCCCTCCGCCGTCACAGGCTGATACCCAAGGCCCTGAACAAGACGAGCGAGCACACACGAAGGCCGCCCCCGAACCGGGGGCGGCCTTGTTCGTCACGACGTGAGCGTCACTTGGACGCGGCAGCACGCTTTCGCTTCGGCTTTTCGCCGCGCGACTCGCGCAGCAGCGTGAGGCGCTCGTCGAGCAGCTCCTCGAGCTCTTCGACGGAACGGCGCTCGAGCAGCATGTCCCAGTGGGTACGCGCCGGCTTCGTGGGCTTGCGGTCGGGCTCGGGGCCGTCGACGAGCAGCGCCTCGAGGCCGCAACGGCACTCCCACAGCGCGGGCACATCGGCCTCGACGGAGAACGGCAGCTCGATGACGTGGCCCTGAGCGCACTTGTAGCTGACCATCTGTCGCTCGCTGAACGCGATGCCCTCGTCGGTCTCGAGCGAGAGCGTGCTGAGGTTGGTGCCTCGCAGTGAACGTTCTGCCATGGTGTCTCCCTACGTCACACGGGGTTCGTGGTGGTTCGTGATGCGCTGAGCCTGCAGCCCGCGCGATCCTGACGGAACAACGCCGGCCGGGGGCCGTTTGTTCCGCACGCACGCCGACGCGCTGACACACCAGTCTACGGCGCGGACGGGACGCGTCACGAATCGCGTTCGGGGGAGCGGCCGGCGCGCATCCTGCCGCGGGTCTCGAGCCCGGGGCGACAGCCGGCCTCGTCAGCCGGCGGCGCGTGCCCGGGCGCTGCCTCGCTCGACGTCGACTCGGCGCAGCAGCACCGCGCCGAGCGCGAAGAAGACGACGAGCGCGACGATCGACAGGCGGTAGGAGCCAGTCAGCTGGTGCACGAGACCGAACGTGAGGGTGCCGAACCAGCTCGTCCCTCGCTCCATCGCCTGATAGAGGCTGAAGTACTCCGACTCCCGGCCCGTCGGCACGAGCCGCGAGTACAACGACCGGCTGAGTGCCTGCGACCCGCCGAGCACGATGCCGATGCCGACGCCCAGCACGAGCCACAACCCGAACTGCCCCGACGGCAGGAAGAACGCTGCGAACACGACGAGCGTCCACAAGCCGAGGGAGAGCAACACGGCCCGCTTGGCGCCCATCGTCCGCGCGAGCCGACCGAACAGCAGCGCGCCGAGGAACGCGACGAACTGCACGAGCAGGATCGTCACGATGAGCTGGCTGTCGCCGAAGCCCAGCTCCTCCTTGCCGTACAGGCTCGCCGAGACGATGACCGTCTGGATGCCGTCGTTGAAGAACAGGTACGCAAGCAGGAACGTCATCGTGTCGGGGAAGTGCCGCAACTCCGCGAACGTCGAGCGAAGCTGACGGACGCTGCCGCTCACCGCCGCCGTCAGCGAGCCGGTCACGGCCGGGCCGACGCGACGCACGTCCCGTAGGCCGAGGACCGGGATGATCGTGAACACGCCCCACCACACGCCGGCACTCAGCAGATTGACGCGCACGGCCTCGCCCGTCGACAACCCCAACGAGTCGTGCATCGTCATGACGACGAGGTTGACCGCCAGCAGCAACCCGCCGCCCAGATAGCCGAGCGCCCACCCCCGTGAACTGACGCGGTCACGCTCGTCGTCGCTCGAGATCTGAACGAGCAGCCCGTCGTAGACGACGAGGGAGGCACCCAGACACTGGTTCGCGAGGATGAGCACGACAACACCGAGCTGCCAGTTGCTGCCTGCGACGAAGAACATCGAACTCGCCCCGAGGGCACCGACGAACGCGAACGCGCCCAGCAGGTGCGCCGGGCGCGAGATGCGGTCGGCGATCGCGCCGACGAAGATGAGCAAGATCGCGCTGATGATCGTCGAGACCGTCACCGTGTACGGCGTGAGCGAGCCGGGCGAGATCGGCAGACCGAGCACGTGCAGGTCGGTGTGGCACGCCAGGTCCGTATCCTGCCCCGGGCAGGCCGCCGACTTCGCAACCGCCGTGAGATACGGGGAGAACAGCACCGTCGACGTCGTCGTCACGTACGCCGAGTTGGCCCAGTCGTAGAAGTACCAGCTGCGCTGGCGCCTCGTCCGAACGGCGTCAGGGGGCGGGGTGAGGGCTTCGATCACGGGTGAAGCGTGTCACATCGACGACGCGATTTTCGGTGATGCGGGCCACTGAGAGGTCAGCGCCGCCGATCGAGGCGCCGCTTGTCGAGGTAGCGCCCAGCCGAGGCGCGCGCCTTCGTGATCTGCGCCGAGTACTTGCGGCCCGTGCGCTGGTCGACGAACTCGCCGGCCTTGTCGGTCATGGCGCGCACCTTCTCGGGGTTCTGCTGCACGTAGCGGCGACCCTGCGCGACGAGCTGCCTGGCGATGTTGGTCTTCATGGGGCGTGATCCTAGTGGACGTCCGCCGTCTCGTCCTGTGCCCGGGGCAGCAGCAGTGCCGCGAGCTGCTCGGCGGTGTCGACGACGGCCACGGCTCCCGCGCGCGCGAGCTCGTCGTCCGCGGCGTAGCCCCAGCTCACCCCGATCGTCGCGATCCCGTGACGCGCGGCGCCCTCGACGTCGTGGAGGCGGTCGCCGACCATGACGACGTCCGGCCCGGCGTCGCGACCGAGCGCGGCCAGCGCCCGGACGATGACGTCCGCCTTCGCGTCGTCCGGGCGCGTGATGTCGGCCCCGAAGACGCCGTCGAGACCCCCGGTCAGGTATGGCTCGAGGCCGAAGTGGGCGACGATGCGGCGCGCCGTCGGCTGCGGTTTCGACGTCGCGACGGCGACGCTGACGCCGGCAGCGTGCAGCTCGGCGAGCAGGTCGGCCATGCCGGGGTAGAGGTCGTTGTCGAACAGGCGCCCGGCGTTGTAATCCTCGCGGTAGGTGCCGACGATGCCCGGTACCTGCTCGGCCGGGATACCGATGCCTTCGAGGGCGACCTTGAACGGCGGGCCGACGAACGAGTCGAGCACGTGTTGCTCGGGCACCGCGACGTCGTGCACGCCCAGCGCATGCCGCATCGATGCGGTGATGCCGCGTGCCGAGTCGGACAACGTCCCGTCGAGATCGAACAGCACGAGAGTGAGCGGGCCGTGCGGCCAGGTGGTGTCGGCGTCAGCCTGGTGTGAAGCGCTTGTCATGACGCGGCCTGCGCGGTGTCGTGGGTGGGGTTCGCGGTGATGCGCGCGGAGCGGGCCGCGGCGCGGCGCTCGGCGTCGGCGGTGACGGCGTCGACGAACCACGTGAACACCTGCTGCGAACGCACGTCGGCCCCGCTCATCATCTCCGGGTGCCACTGCACGGCCGCGAGGCACCACGCGTCGTCCGCGTGCTGCACCGCCTCGACGAGGCCGTCGTCGGCGCGCGCGACGACCCGCAGCCCGTCGGCGATGGTGTCGAGCGCCTGGTGGTGGAAGGAGTTGACGGCCGCCTTCGTCACACCCCACGCGTCGTGCAGGAACGAGCGTTCCTCGACGCTGATGTGGTGCAGCGGCGAGGCGGGGTTGCCCATCGCCATGTGCTGCTGGTCGGTGCCCGCGTAGCGCAGATCCTGGAACAGGCTCCCGCCGAGGGCCACGTTGATGAGCTGCATGCCGCGGCAGATGCCGAGCACGGGCAGCCGGTTCTCGCGCGCGAGCCGGAGTGCCTCGATCTCGTACGCGTCGCGGATCGGCGACGTCGTCTGGCATTCCTGCTTGGCGGGCTGGCCGTACAGCAGCGGGTCGACGTCGGAACCGCCGGCGAGCAGCAAGCCGTCGAGCAGGGCCAGCTGTTGCGGCAGCGTCGAGTGATCCGTCGACGGCGGCAACATGATCGGAATGCCGCCGGCCTGCGTGATCGAGCGCGAATAGTCCTCGTTGACGGCGACGCGCCGGTAGCCGGGGAAGAGGTAGTGCGGGTCGTACTCGACGTTGGTGATGATGCCGATGACGGGTTTGCGGGCGCTCATCGTGCGTCCTTCCTGGCCTGGCCCTCGTGTGGCGGTGCGAATGTGTCCGTGAATCGCGGATGTGTCCGCAGATCGCCGATGTGACCGTAGATCACGAATGTGTCCGTGAATCGCCGATGTGTCAGCTCAGCGGTCCTCAGGGAGCTGCTTCGGGGTGTCGTCGTAGACGCCCAGCTTCCACGGCAAGTACAACGCCGCCGGTAACACGACGTAGCCGACGATCATCGCTGCGACCGCCCACAGGTTGAGCCCGCCGCCGGGATTGCTGAACTCGCCACGCCAGTCGAACTCGACCATGAGGAACACCGACGCGGCGATCGACAGGATCGGGAACACGACGTCGAGGACGACGCTGCGCTTCACATCGTTGGGGCGGTGCCGCGTGCGCCCGAGGAAGCACAGGATGAGCGCGAGCGGCACCATGACGAACTGCACGAACCGCGTCACCGAACTGATGACCATGGTGCCGCGCATCGAGTACCCGAACGCCATCGGCACGACGATCGCGAGGACCGCCGTCACGACGAACGCGACGACCGGCACCCCGCGCTGCGACGTCCGACTTGCCGCGGCGGGCAGCATCCGACGGCGGCTCATCGCGTCGAAGATGCGCGGCGTGTTGAAGCTCGCTGCGACGTTGATGCCGAACATGCTGACGAGGGCGCCGAGGACGATGAGGTCGCGTACGATTGAGTTGTCGAAGGCGCTCGCGAGCACGACGGCGTCCTTCGACTCGAGCACGCCCGTCGGGTTGATCATCATCGCCACGGACACGACGGCCACGTACACGACGATGACGACCGCGACACCGATCGGGATGGCGCGCGGCAGGTTGCGTGCCGGGTCTTCCATCTCGCTCGCGGCGCTGCCGGCGCCCTCGAACCCGGTGAACGCGTAGAACGCCGCGAGCATTGCGCCGACGAACGCGGTCGTGTCCATGCTCGGCACGAGAGGGCTGCCGTCGGGGCCCTCGAGATGGGTGAGATCGGAGAAGTGGTTGTCGCCGGTCATCGCCAGCACGACGAGGCCGGCGACGATCGTCAGGACGAGCGCCGCGACCTTACCGATCGTCGAGATGTTGTTGACGACCTTCGTGATGCGTGTGCCCGCCACGTTGATCGCGAGCAGCACCACCATGAGTAGGACGAAGCCGATCGTGATGTTCGTCGTCGTCACCGCCTCGTGGCCGCCGAAGACGGTGAGCACGGTGGTCACGACGGCCGTCGCCATGACACCCCACGCGATCGCGGCGCCGACGAAGCGCGTCAGGCCGACGTAGAACCCGACGTCGTCACCGAACGCGACCCGCGTGTACGCGAACGCCGCGCCGTTCTCGCTCGTCCAACGGGCCGCGGCGGCGAACGTCACGGCGAGGACGGCCGCGAAGACACCGGCGACGACGTAGACGAGCGGCGTCCACGTGCCCGCGACCTTCATGACGGCGCCGGGGGAGAGAAAGATGCCCGAGCCGATGATGCCGTTGATCGTCAGCAGGACGATTGACGCGAGCCCGAACTTCGCGCGCGACGTCTTGCGCCCGCTGGTGTCATCCCGATTCGCCGCTCCCTGCGGCGTCTCGCCGCGCGTCGTCGCGTCCTGTGGCGTCCCGCCGCGAGTGTGCTGATCAGGCGTCGTGGCGGGCGTCGACGACCCGTCGGCGCTCGCAGACGGGGTCGAACCCGCCGATGATGCGGCCATGACGACTTCCTCTCCTCGGGCCGTGCCCCGGCGAGGGGACGACGGCGTCAGTCGCGGTGAGTCGCCCACAGACGCATCGCCGCGTGATTCGTCCTCATCTGTCTAGTTGTGATGACCAGGCACGTTGGTCGAGTCATTGCGACTCGTTGATCTGAACGGGTGACAAGCGAAGACCTCTCGCTGTGCAGTGGAGCT